>JACUUQ010000280.1 GCA_014859175.1 Lutibacter sp.
GATATCGATGCAAAATCATTGGGATTTGCCGAATTGATTGTAAAAAATAACGATTTAGATGATTCCATCAAATTATTGAAGCAAGCCCATTCTACCCAAGTTTTAAAAGGGATTTTAAATGAATCAGATAAATTTTCGGCTTCAATGTGCAATCCGCCGTTTTACGGTTCGCAGGAAGAAGCGATGATGGCGAATACAAGAAAATTAGCGGGTTTGGGAAATGAAAACGATGCCAACCTGCGGAATTTTGGTGGCAAGCAACAGGAATTATGGTATAAAGGGGGCGAAAAAGCATTTCTTCACACTTATTTGTATGAAAGTTCTATGTTTAAAACGCAGTGCTTTTGGTACAGTTCTTTGGTTTCCAAAAAGGAAAATGTGGAAGGCATGTGCGATTCCCTTAAAAAATTAAACGCCACAAACATCAAAATAATTCCAATGCACCAAGGCAATAAAATTACCCGAATTGTGGCCTGGACTTTTTTAACCGACCAAGAGCAAAAGGACTGGAAATTAGAAGAGAAATAAAATTCCAAATTCATACAAAATAAAAAAGAGGGACGCGTTACGCGTCCCTCTTTTCCTTCTTCATTTCAATAGCAATTTTCCCCTTTATTTGGAACCTATCAACAACAATTCATTCACAATAATTTCGGTCATATATCTTTTAATGCCATCTTTATCGTCATAGCTTTTTGTGGTTAATTTGCCTTCAATAGCCACCTCTTTTCCTTTACTCAAGTATTTTTCAACAATTTCGGCTGTTTTATTCCACACAACTATATTGTGCCATTGTGTATCCGTAACGCTTTCTCCTTGCGCATTTTTATAGGTTTCATTTGTGGCAAGGGAGAATTTTGCCAATTTTTTTCCCGATTCTAAAGTGATGATTTCAGGATCGTTTCCTAAGTTTCCAATTAACTGTACTTTGTTTCTTAACGTACTCATAAGATAAGGTTTTAAATTTAGTCGAATGTCATTAGTTCAATTCAACAGGGCAAATGTAAGTTGGGTCTTTTATGTTATTCGGTTGGTATTTAATTACTTTCGATTGTAAATGTTTACAGTCGCTTGTAAACGGATAATATTTAGTATATTTGACTTTATGCCACTAAAAAAAACTACAAAGATTGTTAATTTCAGAAAGGAAATTTGGATGCCCTTTTCCAATGAAAATTGGAGCGAAGAGGATGAATATATGGTTTCAAACTATGGAAGGGTCAAAAAGAAAAAAATTTACGAAGAAAATTGGCGACTGGCCCCAATCACATTAAATAATGGCTATGAGACTTTTGGCATTGTAAAAAAAGGAAAATTAGGCAAGTTGGTTTTTTGTGTGCATAAGGCTGTTGGTATATTGTATGCGGAAAAAAGGGAGGATCAAAATATTGTCATTCATTTGGATTTTGATAAATCAAACAATGTCGCTGCCAATTTAAAATGGGCCAATAAAGCCGAAATGTTTTTACACCATAAAAATAATCCGAAAAAAATCGCTAGAATTGGTCAGGTAACCACTTCAAAATTAACTGAAGGCCGTGTCAGAATAATTAAAAAGAAAATGTTGGATCCAAACCGCAAAACTAGGGTGCGTCTAATTGCCAAACAATTTGGCGTTTCAGAAATGCAGTTGTACCGGATCAAGTGGGGCGAAAATTGGGGCCATATTAAAATTGACTAATAAAATTTAAGCTTAATTATAATTGCAACAGCTATTAAATAATATTAATGTTTTGGGCGTTCCCCGCCAACTGGCGGGGCGTGCTTTTCATTACAATCCGTCATTGCGAGCGGAGCGTGGCAATCTGTTCAACATATTGCATAACAAGCTCGCAATTCCGGGATGAGTTTACCCTGAGCGCAGCCGAAGGGCAATCACTAACGCGGCTTGCAATAAAAACAAAAAAAATTAAATTTAATTCAGCTTTTAGCACTGCTGTAATGAGTAAAAAATAGCAACAAAAAAGTATAAAAAAAGTTGCCTTTAATGCCCGACAAACAGAAATTGTGATAATAATATTAATTTAAAAAAAGAAAAAGATGACTTATTTAGGAATAATTGGACCAGCTCAAATGATTATAATTTTAATTGCGGTATTTCTTGGAATTATACCGACAATTATTGCTTTAATCGACATTTTAAAGAGTAAATTTAACGGAAATGATAAAATTGTTTGGATTCTTGTTGTACTATTTCTTAATTTGCTCGGAGCAATTTTATATTTTACAATTGGCAGAAAACAAAAACAGACAAATTAACAATTAAAAAATATGAAAAATTTAAAAATTTATTATCTCGCAATTATAGTTCCTTTAATAATTATATTCATATTATATAAATTTCAGATTTTTGATTCGACTTATTTGTTAGTTCTATTTTTAATTTATGCGACTATTTATCGAACTTATACTGATAGCAAAAGGCTTATTGATAAAAAGATTATTTCTAAAAAAGACTTTTGGAAATTGTTAATTCCAGGAACACGAATTGAACATTTCAGAGAATTATATATAAAATGAGTTTTCCCGATTAAAAAAACTAAACAGACTGATTTTAGATATGAAAAATGATGATAACAAAAAAGCACTAAAAGCCAACACCGTATATAATTTATGCTCAAATTCGAACAAGTACAATATTACAAACACTCAATAAAAATATTGCTACGGCGGAAAAATCTCGCATTTCTCAGTCGCATAAATCTTATAAAAAAGCTGTTGTGTGTAATTTGAGAATTTGGACAATATACCAATTATTGGTATATTTGAATAAAATTTTA
>JACUUQ010000046.1 GCA_014859175.1 Lutibacter sp.
CTTCAACAGCGGCTACTTCCCCAACATTTTGTGCCGCAGAAAATTGATAATAACCCGGTTCATTTAAACCAAGTCCGAGAAATGTGTAGGCCACTGCGACACCTGCAATTGCAATTATCCCTATAATAATCCCAGCAATGCCGCTTAGGGATAAAAACTTGGAGGAACGTTCCATTAAATTGCGTATTTCCCTCAGTTCGGCCAACTGATCTTGCTTTTTGTCCATGTATTTTAACATTAAAAGTACTTTGAGTTACAAAGTAACAAATAAAAAAAATAGTTGGCAAATTTTTTTACATCAATTTATATTAGCCTTTAAAATAAAATCGCCGACATATCAGCAACCCTACTTTCCCTAAAATCGATAATCACTTCATCAGGATCGTTCAACACATCAAATTTTTCAGCAAAATCAGTTATTATGCCAAAAGATAGCGGTCCGTAAATTTCGTAATGTTTTACGCCCGATTCATCAATAAATTTTTTGTTGACAATTTACACTTGAAAAGTAAAAATAGTGATGAAATAATTTGAGATTGTAGAATGATTATTTTTTTATTTATAATCATTTGAATTCCTATATTTAACTATTATTTTAAAATTTATTTTATGAAAGCAGTTTTATCAATTTTACTCTTATTTGTTTCATTTACAATTTCAGCTCAAAAAAAAATATTGGACCATGCCGATGTTGAAATTTGGAATACCATTAAGAACAAAGCCATTTCTTCGGACGGAAATTTCGTCATGTATTCTTTAGAAAAAGGAGAACAAGATCAATTTTTAAAAATAAAAGATGCCAATGCCAACTTAATTTATGAATATTATAGAGGCGAAGACGGTAAATTTACCTACAATTCCAAATTTGCAATTTTTACGGTTAAGCCTTTTAAAGACAGCATCAGGGCATTGCAACGCAAAAAAATAGACAAAGAAAAACTACCGAAAGACAGTTTGGGCATCTATAATTTTACGGATAAATCTTTGGTGAAAATTGCCAATGTAAAATCGTATAAAATTCCTGAAAAATGGGAAGGTTATGTGGCTTATTTGTTAGAGGAAGCAAAGGTTGACAAAACGAAAAAAACGGAAAGTAAAGAAACCGACAGCATAAAGCCAAAAACCACAAAAAAAACAAAAAAGGTTGGAAAAGACACAGGCTATCATTTGGTCATAAGAAATCTTAATTCGGGCAAGCAAGACACAGTGAAATTTGTGACAGATTTCATTTTTGCCAAAGAAGGAAAACGATTGGCTTACACAACTTCAGGTGTTGATTCAACTTCAGGCGAAGGAATTTATGTCATCGATTTAGAAAGCCACAAAACCAGCAATATTTTTAAAAGCGATAAAGCGAAATATTCCCAGTTAAGTTTTAGTGATTCAGGCAAAAATTTGGGTTTTATTGTTGATGCAGACACCACAAAAATACAAGTTCGGCCTAACGAATTGTACCTATGGCGCGATGGAAATAAAGGAGCCAGAAAAATGGTAGACAACACTAGTTCTCCAAAAAAATACCTGGTTTCTGCCGATGGAAAAATCACTTTTTCAAAAGATGAAACCAAACTTTATTTTGGTTTGGCAAAACCGCCCATAGTTAAAGACACAATGTTGTTGGCCGAGGAAATTGTAAATGTTGAAGTGTGGACCTACAATGAACCGCAATTATATACCGTTCAGGAAATGCAACTTAAAAACGATTTAAAGAAATCTTTTGAAACAGTCATTCATTTAAACAATGAAAAATTAATTCAGTTGGCAACCCTTGAATTTCCGAATGCTGAAATTGGGAATGAAGGAAATGCGCCGTTTGCGTTGGTAAACACATCGATGCCGTATGAATTGGAAAGTCAGTGGACCGGCCAAAACGCCAGGGATTACGCCATTGTGAACACAAAAACAGGCGAAACCAGTGAAATACTAAAAAATATGGCCGGGCGCGTTCGGTTGAGCCCTAACGGAAAATATGCATATGGATTCGATCCAATTGAACGTACTTGGTTTACGGTGAATCTGGCTTCAAAAAAATTAAAAAAACTGACTTCCGGCAAAGTTTTTTATGATGAATTAAATGATTCACCCAATCATCCCAATTCCTATGGATTGGCAGGTTGGACCACCAATGATACCGCAATTATGATTTACGACAGGTATGATATTTGGAAATTTAATCCGGATAATGGCCAAAGCAGGAAATTAACAAATGGGCGCGACAATAAAATAGTTTTCAGATATGCAAAAATTGATGCTGAAGAACGATTTATTCCAACAGATAAAGATTGGCTGTTAACCAATTTTAATGAAATTAATAAGCATTCGGGTTATTCTAAAATGAATGCCAAAACTTTAAATGCGGAGCAGCTTATTATGGAACCTTTCAGCTATTCAACGCCTGTAAAAGCAAGAGAAAGTGAGAAGGTAATTTTTACACGAGAATCTTTTACGGAATTTCCAAATATGCTGTATTCAGATTTGAATTTTAAAAATCCTGTTGCGGTAAGCAATGCAAATCCGCAGCAAAAAGACTATAATTGGGGAACTGCAGAGTTGATAAAATGGACATCTTTAGATGGCATTGAACTTTCAGGAATGTTGATTAAGCCCGAAAATTTCGATCCAACTAAAAAATACCCGCTATTGGTGAATTTTTATGAAAGAAGTTCCGATGATTTGAATAACCACAGATCACCTGCCTACGGACGATCTTCCATCAATTATAGCTTTTACGCAAGTCGCGGTTATGTAATTTTTAATCCGGATATACAGTATCGTATTGGTTACCCTGGCGAAAGTGCTTTCAATTGTGTTGTTCCCGGAGTCACATCTTTAATTGAAAAAGGATTTATAGACAAGGACAATATAGGTGTACAAGGCCATAGTTGGGGAGGCTATCAAATTGCCTATTTGGTGACAAAAACCGATATTTTTAAGGCTGCGGAATCTGGCGCACCTGTTGCAAATATGATAAGTGCTTATGGCGGAATTCGCTGGTGGACAGGTTTAAGCAGACAATTTCAATACGAACATACGCAAAGCAGAATTGGAGGCACACCTTGGGAATATCCTGCCCGTTACACCGAAAATTCACCCATTTTTACTGTTGATAAAATAAACACGCCCTTGTTAATTATGCACAATGACGCTGATGGCCATGTGCCTTGGTACCAGGGAATTGAATTTTTTACGGCTTTGCGAAGGCTGGGAAAACCTTCTTGGTTTTTAAATTATAATGATGAACCGCACTGGCCTGTAAAATATCAAAACCGTAAAGATTTCAATATAAGAATGGCGCAATTTTTTGATTATTATTTAAAAGGTGATCCAAAACCTGTTTGGATGGAGCGTGGCGTGCCCGCTATTGAAAAAGGAATCAATCAGGGATTAGAGCTAATTCAGGTTGAAACCCAGAATTAGAAGTTTTTCTTCATTCAAAAAAAATAGTGAAATAACCAATAAAAAACCGCTCCTTTCGGAGCGGTTTTTTTAGTTCAAAAATGATAAAAAATTTAGTTCACCAAAGTCATTTCGTCCACGATATGTTTTGCGCCTGAGAAATTCTCAATTACCCATAACACATAACGAATGTCAACATTGATTGTTCTTTGCAATGCCGGATCGAAGATGACGTCACCGGCCATAGCTTCAATGTTACCGTCAAATGCCAATCCAATTAATTCTCCTTTTCCGTTTAATACCGGCGAACCGGAGTTACCGCCTGTAATATCATTGTCGGTCAAAAAATTAACGTGCATAGAACCATCTTTATCCACAAAACGCCCATAACTTCTTTCTTTATTCATATCGATTAAACGCGTTGGCAAATCGAATTCCTGATCTCCTTTTTTGTATTTTTTAACCATACCGTCCATAGTCGTATAGTAGTTAATTTTTGCATCATTACGTTTGTCGGCCGGTAACGCACGTACTTTTCCGTAGGTTAAACGCAAGGTAGAGTTCGCATCCGGATATTTAATAGTTCCAATTTTTGATTCACGCAACCCTTCCACCAACAAACGGAAAGAAGCTCCAAAGTCATTTTCAGCTTTTACTATTTCATCTGATTTTGCCATGAAATGAGACACCAAATCATTGGATAATATATACAACGGATCATTTTCCAGCATCGCTTCACTTGGTAATTCCAAAAAGGCAATTACGCGTTCTTTTGAAGTCAGCACACTTAAATCTAAAGCCGCATTAACATATTTGGTGTAATCGTAGTTGTTAGCCGCACCAATTTTTTCTACTGCCGGAGCAATCGCATAGCCTTTAGATTTTGTTGCATACAATTTCAATTGGGCAGCTAAAAGATCTTTTTCGGCCGGAAGGTATAATTTTTTAAACATACCATCAGCCATTTGGGTAATTGCTGGAGCCATTTCAGCACGTTTTGCAGGATCAGCTTTTACGTAATTATCCAATTGTCTGCCTAAAGTTCTCCCTATTGTTCCAAAAG
Source organism: Lutibacter sp. (assembly GCA_014859175.1). GTDB lineage: Bacteria > Bacteroidota > Bacteroidia > Flavobacteriales > Flavobacteriaceae > Lutibacter. The sequence goes on from JACUUQ010000046.1 coordinate 4,460, forward strand.
CAGTGGTTCTGAACAATTGCTGCAAGTAATTATCGTGACGCGTTTTTTCGTTTGTTAAAGCATAATATTTATTGATATTGCTGATGACGTTTCCGTATTTTGCTTTATTTTCTTTCTTGTTGGCCCATTTATAAAACTTTTTTTCTTGACTTGCTTTTGATTTTGCAGTTTCAAATTTGGTTAAGGCATCAATCATTCCCTGGCGGTTTTTCCAATAATTTGCTGTTCCTGCAAATTTTGAAGCATACACAAGATTCAAATCATCGTTTTGATCCATGTATTTTTTCATTTGATCCATCCCTGTTTTAGCACCTTCAACCCAAGCAGGATAGGCAAACTTCACGTTTTGCTCAATGCCGCCCGCTGGCATCCAACGGTTCGTTCTTCCCGGATAACCTAAAATCATGGCAAAATCTCCTTCTTTCAAGCCACCTATATTAATTGGCAAATAGTGTTTTGGCTGTAATGGAACATTGTTTTGGGAATAACTGGCCGGATTTCCATTGGCATCTGCGTAAACTCTGAACATAGAGAAATCGGCTGTATGGCGTGGCCATTCCCAGTTGTCTGTATCGCCGCCAAATTTCCCTAAACTTTCTGGAGGTGCACCTACAAAACGAACATCTCTATAATCTTGGTAAACAAAATAGTAATATTCATTTCCTTGGAAAAAAGGACGTACAGAAACGGTATATTTTCCGCCTTCATTATTTTCTTTTTCGATTAAAGCAATTTCTTGATTTACTGCTTTTTCTCTTTCAGCTTCCGTCATTTTATCGTTTACTTTTGATAAAATACGTTTTGAAACATCATCCATACGAACAAAGAAGCGAACATATAAACTGGAAGGTTTAATTTCTTCTTCTCTGTTTTTTGCCCAAAAACCATCTTTCAAAAGGTTTTTTTCTGAGGTAGACAGCTCTGCAATTGTATTATATCCGCAGTGGTGGTTGGTTAATACCAATCCGTCTTTCGAGATTACTTCAGCAGTACAGCCTCCGTTGAACTGAACGATGGCGTCTTTCAAACTGTGGTTATTAATACTGTAGATTTCTTCAGCAGTAAGTTGCAAGCCCATTTTTTGCATGTCGCGGTGGTTTAAACGTTCAATGAACATTAAAAACCACATTCCTTCGTCGGCTTTTACGTTTGAAGGAATAAGCATAATACCCACAATTAAGGATAAAATAATTTTTTTCATTTTTTTTAATTTATAAATTTAATTGATATCCGTTATTAGTCTGTTGATAGCCGAAATTGTTACACCCAAAGCGGATATTAACATTACTTTTTGGAAATACCAACGACAAAAAGGAACTGCTTTTGTCCGTTTTTTGAATAAAACAAGAGAGCAAGAAACCGAATAAAACTTACTTATTTTAAGAATGTTGGATAATTGGTTGGATAAAATAAAATACCAAAAAACAAAAAAGCCTTAACAAATTAATGTTAAGACCTGTTTTGCTCCTCCTATTACTCGAAGTTGCAACCAACTTTTCGTAAAATTACGGTTTGAAGTGGTGAACAAATAGCTTTAAACCTAACCATATTGTTAAAATTATTATGCTTTTAGCTGTCGATTTATTTTAATTGATTAGGTTATTTAACAAGTACTTAAGGAACAAAATAATTAAGGAGATGTGGGATATTTTTCAATATCACAGCATTAAAGTTAAGGCCTGTAAAATATTTTGTGTTTTTGGTGATTTGATCATTAAAAAACATTTTAAAATTTGTATGCAAAAAATATTTATTTTTGCGAAGATGTTTAAAAGGAAGCTCTCCATACTATTTCTTTTTTCAGCTTGTTTGCTTTTTATAGGGCAGGGCTGGTTTCTGCACACCCATATTGAAGCACATCAACATGACGGAGAACATCACCACCATCATGAGAAGGATTCGGATGAAAGCAATTTTCCTTTATTATTTTCACATTTTAATCATACTTCAGACACTTTTTTACATAGCCATATTGGAGATGTGGTTACAGTTGTTAAAAAAGCGCCAAATAAAATAGTTGTTTTAAACACCCATTTACCCTATTCAAATTCTATAAGATTTCATGCTAAAAAAGAATTGGTTCGCAATAAAGAACCGTTCATTTTTATTTCTCCTCATTTAGGCTCTTTACAATTTCGTGGGCCGCCCACACTTTTTAGCTAAACTATTCAAAAATTGAATTTTAGGACACTTATTGCCTTTTTTGGGCTTTAAGTTATTTTCATATGTTGCTATTTATTGTTTTTTATCGGTCATATGTAATTCGCATATTTCATCACTGTAAGCGACATATTTTTATAATGCTCATTTCATATATACTAATTTCTTAAATCAAAATCAATGAAAAAATTATTGCTTTCAATCGCAGTTGCAGGAATGTTGTTTACTGCTTGTAACGGTAAAAAAACCGAAGTGCAAGGTCAAGATGGAATACATCAACACGCAGACGGTGAAGAACATCAAAATCACGAAACTGAAACAGTTGTCCAAGAGGAATTTACTGTAGGGAAAGACAGTGTCGCTACACAAGAAGTACACGATCACGCGACTGGAGAAAAACACGAACATTAATCTATTTTGATGCCTGTGATTGTTAAAATTACAGGCATCAAATTAATCATTATCCTATATGAAAATTATACAAAAAATAATGTTGCTGGGTATATTCATTATCGCATTTACAAGCTGCAACAAAAAAGCGGAAACAAAAGAAGGTTCGGCATTAGAACCATTGGCTTACACAATCTATACCCAAAATTCAGAATTGTTTGTCGAGTTCAAACCTTTGGTGGTGGGTGAAATTTCAAAGTTTGCGGCCCACTTCACTGTTTTGGGTGATAATTTTAAAGCATTAACCGATGCCACAATTACTGTTAGTTTAATTGTTGGAGACCAGGGCATCAAGAATTCTGTTGCTGCACCAAGTTCACCGGGAATTTTTCGTTTGGCTTTAAGTCCGAAAACAGCAGGAACTGGAACTTTGGTCTTTGACATTCAAACCAAAGATTTTACTGATAAAATCACCATAGAAAATGTGGTGATTTATCCGGATACGAAAACGGCTTTAGCAAAACAACCTGAAGAAGCAGAAATTGGCGCTATTTCTTATTTGAAAGAACAAGCCTGGAAAGTTGAATTTGCCAATCAAGCGATAAAAAAACAACCCTTTAATGATGTTATCAAAACAAGCGGGCAAATTCTTTCTGCTCCCGGTGATGAAATGATTGTAACTGCCAAAGCAAGTGGTGTAATTGTGTTTACAGGCAAAAACACCATTGTGGGTTCTGCCGTAAATTCAGGAAGTTCGCTTTTTACCATTAGCGGCGGCGATATGGCTGAAAGTAATATTGACGCTTCTGTAAAAGAGGCTAAAGCTATTTATTTGAAAGCCAAAGCAGATTATGAGCGTTCTAAACTATTAGTAGCGGATAAAATCGTTTCTGAAAAAGACCATCAACAAGTAAAATTACAATTTGACAATGCACAAACTGCCTACCAAACTGTTGCAAAAAATTATAGTTCAAAGGGGCTTAATGTGCTGTCGCCAATGTCGGGTTTTGTTAAAAATGTACTGGTAACCGAAGGACAATATGTACCATCAGGAACGCCATTGGCCACGATTTCAAAAAACAAGAAATTGATTGTACAAGCCCATGTGTCTCAAAACTATTTTGGCAGGTTGTCGAGCATTAGCTCCGCTAATTTTAAAACGCCACAAAGCGATGCTGTTTATAATACAACTGCTTTAAATGGCAGAATTATTTCTTATGGTAAAAGTGCTTCTGCTGCAGTTCCTTTTATACCTGTGACTTTTGAAATTGATAATGAAGGTCAATTGGTTTCGGGTTCAATCGTTGAAATTTATCTTAAATCTTCTGCCATTGCAGATGCTTTGGTTGTTCCTGTTTCCGCACTCATTGAAGAACAAGGTGTTTTCTATGTGTATGTGCAAACCGGTGGCGAAAGTTTTCAAAAAAGAGAGGTGAAATTAGGCGGCAGTGATGGCTTAAATGTACAGATTTTATCAGGTATTTCAGAAAACGAAAGAGTGGTTACCAAAGGTGGTTATCAAATTAAACTGTCAAGTGCATCGGGAGCATTGCCTGCTCACGGACACGAACATTAATCTGTAACGTATGCTAAATAAAATAATTAAATTTTCGCTGCAAAATCGATTTTTTGTAGTGATAGCATCAGTTTTGTTACTGATTTTTGGTAGCGTTATCGCTTCCAAAATGGAAGTCGATGTGTTTCCGGATTTAACGGCTCCTACTGTGGTTGTGCTTACAGAAGCGCACGGAATGGCTCCTGAAGAAGTTGAAAAACTGGTTACATTTCCTGTCGAAACTTCTGTCAATGGAGCGACTAACGTAAGACGTGTCCGTTCTTCTTCTTCCGCAGGTATTTCTATTGTATGGGTTGAATTTGAATGGAATACCGACATTTACAAAGCACGACAAATTGTTAGTGAAAAAATCACGGCAGTTACTGATAAATTACCAAAAGGTGTCAGTAATCCCACAATGGGACCACAATCTTCCATTATGGGAGAAATAATGCTTATAAGCGTAACGGCCGACAAGACTTCCCAAATTGATTTAAGGACTATTGCCGATTGGACTATCAGACCCCGATTATTAGCCACAGGCGGTGTATCTCAGGTTGTTGTTATTGGCGGAGAATACAAGCAATACCAAATATTGGCTTCTCCCCAAAAAATGAATTATTACAATGTTTCTTTGACCGAATTGCTAAAAGCGAGTGAAGAAGCCAATGGCAATTCGTCAGGAGGTTTTATGAACGAATACAGCAACGAATATATCGTTAAGGGTATTGGCAGAACCAATGATATTGAAGCTTTAGGGAAATCTGTCATAAAAATGCAAAATGGAAATCCGATTAAAATAGAAGATGTTGCCGAAATAAAAATAGGCGCTTCTTTAAAAATTGGTGACGGCTCTTTAAAAGGGGAACCTGCGGTAATTATGACTATTATGAAGCAACCCGCAACCAATACGTTGGAACTCTCCAAAACTATTGACGCTGCCATTGCTGATATTCAGAAGAATTTGCCAAAAGATGTTCACATTAACACTAAAATTTTCCGTCAGGCCGATTTTATAAACGCTTCCATCAGCAACATTCAGAAAACTTTATTGGAAGGAACCGCTTTTGTAATTATCATTTTGTTCTTATTCCTAATGAATTGGAGGGCTACTTTTATTTCAATGCTGGCTATTCCAATTTCGTTAATTGTGGCAATAATTACTTTAAAATGGCTTGGTTTTACCATCAATACAATGAGTTTAGGCGGTATGGCCATTGCCATAGGTGATTTGGTTGATGATGCCATTATTGATGTGGAAAACGTATTTAAACGCCTCAAAGAAAATGCCCACAAACCCAAATCGGAACAAAAAGACAAAATGACTGTTATTTTTGATGGTTCCTTTGAAATCAGAAGTTCGGTTATCAATGCCACTTTCATTATCATCGTCGCTTTTTTGCCCTTATTCTTTTTATCAGGAATGGAAGGCAAATTGTTAGCGCCGCTTGGTATCGCTTTTATTGTTGCGTTGTTTGCTTCGTTGATTGTTTCCATTACACTGACGCCAGTATTGGCAAGTTATTTATTGACGAATGACAAAATGCTTTTAAAACAGCATAAAGAAAGTTGGCTGGTGGAACGCCTGCAAAAAGTGTATTCAAGTGCTTTGAATCGCGCCATGGAAATGAAAAAAACAGTGCTTGTCATTGCTGGTGGATTGTTTTTGATCGCTTTATTGGTTTTGAGCCAATTGGGAAGAAGCTTTTTGCCCGAATTCAACGAAGGTTCTTTGGTGGTCAGTGCCGTGAGTTTGCCCGGAATATCACTGGAAGAAAGCAATAAGATTGGCACGCAGGTTGAAAAAGCATTGCTTTCTGTACCCGAAATAAAAATCACCACGCGACGCACAGGAAGAGCCGAACTCGATGAACACGCCCAAGGTGTAAATGCAGCCGAAATTGACGCTCCTTTTACACTCGAAAAAAGAAGTAGGGCAAAATTTATGGCTGATGTTCGGGAGAAATTAGCAGGGATTTCAGGAGTCAGTATCACCATCGGGCAACCTATTGGACACCGAATTGACCATATGCTTTCGGGAACACGCGCCAATATTGCCATCAAGATTTTTGGCAACGACCTGAATAAACTCTTTACGCTGTCTAACGAAATCAGGAATGAAATCCAGAATATAGAAGGATTGGTTGATTTGAGTGTGGAGCAACAAGTGGAAATTCCGCAAATTCAGATCAAAGCCAAACGCGCTATTTTAAACCAATACGGAATTACCATTGGCCAGTTTAATGAGTTTGTTGATGTGGCCTTTGCAGGTGAAAAGGTTTCTGAAATTTATGAAGGCAACAAAACCTTTGATTTGATTGTTCGGTTTGATGATGCCAACAAAGGTAAAATTGAGCATATCAAAAATGCGATGATTGATACCTATGACGGCAAAAAAATACCCTTGTATTATGTGGCCGATATTGTAAGCGCCTCAGGCCCCAACACCATCAACCGCGAGAATGTGCAACGTAAAACTGTTGTTTCTGCCAATGTAACCGGTCGTGACCAAAAAAGTGTGGTCGCTGATATTCAAAAAATCATCAATGAAAAAGTAACGTTGCCAGAAGATTATCATATTGAATATGGCGGACAATTTGAAGCCGAAGCCGAAGCTTCCGGTACCTTGTTGCTGACTTCGCTTATTTCATTGTTGCTAATTTTCCTTATTCTGTATCAGGAATTCAAAAAGGTAAAAACCGCTTCGATTATTTTGATTAATCTTCCGTTGGCTTTAATTGGTGGGGTATTCAGCATTTATTTCACCAGTGGTATTTTGAGTATTCCTGCCATAATCGGTTTTATCACTTTGTTTGGCGTTGCCACGAGAAACGGAATTTTGTTGGTTTCCCATTATGAAACCCTGGAAAAAGAAGGATTGTTGCTTTATGATACGGTTATTCAGGGTTCAAAAGATAGATTAAGCCCTATTTTGATGACCGCATTAACCGCAGGATTGGCTTTAATTCCTTTGGCACTGGCCAGCGATTTGCCGGGCAACGAAATTCAAAGTCCGATGGCGAAAGTTATTTTAGGAGGTCTGTTGACTTCAACATTGCTCAACATTTTTATTGTTCCGGTAGTGTATTTTTTATCCAATCGAAAAAAAGCAACAAATGAAAAATAGCCTATTATTATTTTTAGCAATATTCTCTTTTGGTTTGGGATTTTCTCAATCTAGTATTGATAAAGTCTTATCCGAGATTGCCAAAAACAACAAGACGATACAAGCCAATACGCAGTATTGGAGCGCACAGAAAGTAAAGTATAGAACTGGCAATTCTTTATATAATCCAACAGTTGAATACGATTATTTAAAAGGAAGACCTGCCAATGCCGGAAACCAAACGGATATTGTTGTGACCCAATCATTTGATTTTCCCACTGTTTACGGAAAGAAAAACCAATTGGCAGAACAGCAAATTTTGCAGGCCGATTTGCACCTTCAAGCTGCCAATCAGGCGTTGCTTTTGGAAGCTAAAATGGTTTGTATTGAATTGGTTTACAGAAACAAATTACAAATTCCGTTGGCTAAAAGAAAAGAGGCCACCGAAAAATGGCTGGGTCAATTTAACAGGAAACTGGAAACTGGTGACGGAACCATTTTGGATGTCAACAAAGCCGAAATACAATTGTTGGAAATCAAGAAACAGTTTTTGGAAAACGCTTCTTTTATTGCAAAACTCAATGAACAGCTTACCAGTTTAAACGGTGGCATCGCTATAGCTTTTAACTATTTAACTTATTTTGATGTACCTGTGATCGCTAATTTTGACACTTTGGAAAAAGAAATTGAAGCGCAAGATTACCTCAGAAAAACGTTGGAGCAGGATAAGGTTATTGCCCAAAAACAAATAGAAGTCAGTAAAGCTTTAGCGTTACCAAAAATGGAAGTCGGTTATCATTATCAGGGTATTTTGGGGCAAACCTATAACGGTTTTCACACCGGGATTTCATTGCCTTTATGGGAAAGCAAAAATAGGGTGAAACTTGAAAAAGCCAGAATGACCTTTGCTGAAATTGCCTTGACTGACCATACAAATGAACATTATTATGAAATAAAACAGCTTTATGGCCGCTATGAAAGTTTGAAAAGTATTTTGAGTGATTACGAAAAAATAAACCAATCGGTTGAACCTGTAAAATTATTGGATAAAGCTCTATCCGCAGGGCAAATTTCTGTATTGGAATATTTTGTGGAAATGAACTATTATAACACAACTTTTAACTCTTATTTAGAGATTGAAAAAGAATATTATGAGGTTGTTGCCACTTTGTTGAAGTATCAATTATAACCTGTTAATTCAGTTAAAGCACCCCTTATTTCTTATGGATTTAAGGGGTATTTTTTTATAATTATTTGGTTTTAGGTTATATTTCTTGTTGTGAATTTCCCGATTTCTAAGCCAGCTCTAAAGAAGATTTTTTTAGTCTTTCCTGCTTTATCTATGGATTTCAACAAAAACCTTACGCAAATCTTGCGCATAAAAAAAGGTTCCAAGTTTACATGTCTTGAAACCCTTAATTCTTTCATATAAACAAAAAAGCCTTAACAAATTAATGTTAAGACCCGTTTTGCTCCCCCTATTACTCGAAGTTGCAACCAACTTTTCGGAAATTTACGAATTAAAGAGGTGATTTTTTTAATTAAATAATTGAATATATAAAAAACTCTCTTTAAGTTTTTCCAAATCAGTCTGCTTTTTGCTGACGATTTATATAAGCTAATGAATTGTTTGGAAATGGTTATCAAGCGGAGTGGAGACAGAAAGTCTGTCCGATTAGTGACAAGGCTAAGAGTGATTAATTTTAATTTTTTTAAATCAAAACCACACTATTTTTTAAACATATTTTCGGCAATCCATTTCGCCAAAAGCATGATGGTTTCGTATGGATTGACCTTTACGGAAGTAGGGAAAAGCGATGCATCACAAACGTAAATTGATTTGGTGCCATAAACTTTTCCGTAAATATCGCAAACCGAATTTGATTCGTCAATGCCCATTCTTGAACCGCCTTGCGGATGTGCGCTTGACAGTGGCGTTTTATTTAAATTCAGATAATTTTCTGAGATTAACGCGTCAATTTCGCCAACATCGGTTTTTAAAATTGGAAGTTCACAACTTCCCGGAATTAAAACGCTCTCACAACCAGCCGCAAAAAACAATTTTGCTGACACTTGTAATGCTTTAATCAATGCTATTTTAGAGTCATCGCTTATGGTGTAATCTAAAACGCGCTCACCTTTTTTGTTGATGCAAATGCGGTTTTTGAATTCGACTTTATCGTGTGCTAAAATCAAAATCGACATCATTTTTTTATAATCTTTCATCACTTCTTGATGTAATTCTCCATAACCGCAATTGTTTTTTGCCGTGATGCCAAGCGAATAAAACGATGTTTCTAAAAAGAAACCATGTGAGTCAGAGTAGTGATCACTGTAAACAGTTTTAGGAAATCCTGTGTTATTAGAAATGTTTTCGGTAAACACCCCATTGATATTAAAAACGGGATGCAGCGCAATGTAGCGACCAATATTTTTATTTTTTAATCCTAGTGCTTTAGTCGATTTCAGTAAAATTACCGGGGTGTTTAAAACACCGGCAGCGATGATTATTTTTTTGGCTTTGAATTGGTAGTTGCCACTGTCAATGTTATTTTTTACGGTGTTTTGAGGGGCTTCTTTTACCGTCACGTTAACAATATTTTCTGCAACCAAAACCACCTCAGTATTACAAAATAGCTGTACGCCACGTTTTAACAATCTCGGAATTTGAACCTCTAACGCGCCTTGTTTGGCGCCTGATTGGCATCCAAAATTACACAAACCTAGTTGCTGACAATTTTTAGTGTTGATTTTTAATCGCTTTACAGGAATACCCAGCCTCTCAGCTCCTGCCTGAAACAATTGATTGTTTTGATTATCCCAATCAGACGGCAATTCGTGCACAGATAAATCGGCTTCAATGACATCTAATGACGTTGACACATAGTCATCTGATAAAAAATTTAATCCGAAATCATAGCGCCAAGCATTTAAAACACTTTTTGGCGGCCTAAACGACACACCTGTATAAACCGCAGAACCGCCACCCAAAGTATTGGCAGCAGCAATGCCGATTTGTAAATTTTTAGATAAAACCGCACCACTGTTGTAATACAAAGCCGTTGAAGCAATCTCGTTACTGGTGAAATTTTCTTTGGTGCGATGCGGTCCCGATTCTAAAATGGCAACTTTTAAATTTTTATGCTCGTTGGTTAAATAATCGGCAACAGTAGAACCGCCAACACCAGAACCAATAATTATCACATCAAAATCAAGTGAATTTTTCATTTGACCGAATTGCTATTAATTTTAGAAACTACCTCTTCTAAACCGTAATACGAAATGAGTACCAGCGAACGCAATCCGGTTAAACCTGCAACAATTTTAGCGACAGGCAATTGAAAAAGCCGATTGATAAAAACCTTTCTTTTTGAATAAGTCAGTTTATTAAAAGCTTTAAAATGATAGACAACGCTCAAAAATTCAATGACTTTAACCAACATCTTAACTTTAGAATCGGCTTGATATTCTAACTGATTTAATAACTGACTAAAATTTTTAAAAAGGGCTTCTTGAATCAATTTATTATCCTGCAAGTCTGGTATAATGACTTCGGCAAACAAAAGCACGTTATTTTTAAAAATTTTATCAGACATTTTTTAATTATTCCAGTAAGTGTCTTTTAACAGCCCTGCTTATGAATCGAACTTTTTCTGAAAAACTAAAGCGCCCCAAATTCACTTTAACAACACCCTTAGTCATATAGGTTTTTTTGGAGTAATCAATAATCACATCAACAATGACAGGCACATCATTTTCTGATTCTTGAAAAGCCTGTTCCATAATTTTGTCTATTTCGGCATCATTAGACATTTTAAAATAGGAAGCGCCACAGGCAATTGCCACACCTTCTATATTCACATTGCCAATAATTGAGGCTGTTTTCCGTTTAAAAGGTATTTTTTGAAATTGAGAAATTTGCCCCAGTTCACCATCGTGAAAAACAAAATAAACCACACCTTTTTTATTGGTTGTTGCTGTAAGAATCTCCATACAAGTCATTAAAAACCCACCGTCGCCAACAATACCAACCACTTTGTTATTAGGATTCATAAATTTAACGCCAATAGCTGCCGGCACACAAAATCCCATACAGTTAAAATCGGTTGGCGACACAAAATGCCGTGACCTATTAACAGGCAACAATTCGGCCGCTAAATACGTATGTGAACCATCATCTACAACAAAAAAGGTATCATCATTGGTGTGTTTTGAGAGTGATTCAAAGAAATATCCAGGAGAAACTTTATCGGATAATGGTTTTTCTTTCCATTCTTTATTATACTTTTCTTTTTCTTCTTTAATCATCTTAGCCAATGCTGAGGAATCTTTTTCTTGCTTGATTTTTTCTAAGGCATCTGCCAAAAGTTTTAAAGTATCGTATGCATCCCCTTCTATGCTTATTTTAGTTGGATAATTTTTATCAAAAACTTGTGGATTGATATCGATATGAATTAAATTTTCGGGCACTGTTACCCCATAACTTCCAGTTCCTATTTCAGAAAAACGGACCCCGACGGCCAACATCGCATCACAATTTTTAAAGGCTTTTTGGCCAGCAGGTGTCGAATTTGGACCAAACCCAAAACCGGTATGCAACTTATGTGAAGCCGGAAAAGAAGCTTTTCCTTGTAGCGTTGTAGACACAGGAGCGCCTAGTAAATCGGCTATTTTTATCAGATGCTCAGTAGCATTTGCTGCTCCCCAACCAACATAAATTCCCGGATGTGCTGCTTTTGATAATAAGGCAGCAGCAGCTTCAATTTTTTTAAGGTCAACTTGCGGATTTTGATAAATTTTAGCATATGGTAACCATTGACCAACCTCTCCCATAAACATTTGAACCTCCAAAGGAATTTCTATAAACACTGGTCCGGGTTCACCAGAAGTAGCAATCTCATAGGCCTTATAAATGGTTGGAATAATTTCATTATGTGATGAAATCTTAAAATACGCCTTGGTAATTTCTTTAACC
>JACUUQ010000281.1 GCA_014859175.1 Lutibacter sp.
AAAGTATTGAATGCCATCGGTTTGTTGGTAATGCTTGCGGGATTGCTCCGCATCATCAACACAAAATTTTTATCGCCTGCCACAGCCTGGTTTCAAAATAAATTTTTGCCAAAATTAGAAACTTTTTATGAACGCACTTTGCAATATTCATTAAGGGGAAAAAGACCAAAATGGTTCTTTTTAGGAACCTTTGGCTTATTGCTGTTTTCTATATTTCTTTTTACGATATTTCCTCCAAAAGTGCTTTTCTTTCCTGAAACGCCACCGAAGCAGGTGTATGTTTATCTGGAATATCCCATCGGAACCGATATTGAAGTCACCAACAAACTTTCAATTGATGTTGAAAATAGGATTCAGGACTATTTAAAAAAATATGAAGTTGACGGAAAAAATACGTTAATTACTTCGGTAATAGGCCAGGTTGGTGAAGGAACCAGCGACCCAAATCGCGGACAAGACGGCGGAACAACGCCCAATAAAGCGCGTGTAACCGTAGATTTTGTCAAATTTATGGAACGTGGCGACATAAATACCGAAGATGTTTTGGTTGATATCAGGGAATTATTGCAGGATATTCCGGGCGTTGACATCATTGTTGACAAGCCAGCCAATGGTCCGCCAGCGGGATCGCCAATTAATATTGAAGTTGCCGGTGATGATTATGAACAATTGTTAGCCACTGCTGAAAATATTAAGCAATTCATCAAAAATAAAAATATCGCAGGCATTGAAGAATTGAAATTGGATGTGGAACAGGGAAAACCGGAATTGCCTATTATCATCGACCGACAAAAAGCACGTCGTTTAAATATTTCAACAGGGCAAATTGGTGATGCGCTTAGAACATCATTGTTCGGAAAAGAAATTTCCACCTTCAAAGATGGCGAGGATGATTATCCGATTAATATGCGTTTAATGGACAAATACCGTTACAATAAAGAAGCATTGATCAACCAAAAAATTACTTTCAGAAACCAAAGCAGCGGAAAAATTGTGCAAGTGCCAATTGCTGCAGTTGCAAAAACTGAAACTTCTTCCACTTTTAGCGCCGTTAAAAGAAAAGATTTGGACAGGGTAATTACCATTGCGTCAAATGTTTTGGAAGGATACAATCCAACGGAAATAAATGACCAGATTAAATCCGAATTGAAAAATTACACCTTGCCAAAAGATATTTCAATTTCCTTTACCGGCGAACAGGAAAAACAAGCCGAAGAAATGGCCTTTTTAAGCAAAGCCTTATTAATTGCGGTGTTTTTTATTTTCTTGATATTGGTGGCGCAATTTAATTCAACCACAACCCCAATAATCATTTCCTTGGCGGTATTATTAAGTTTAATTGGCGTTTTGCTTGGATTGATTGTTTTTAGAATGGAATTTGTGATTATGATGACCATGATTGGCATTATTTCACTGGCCGGTATTGTGGTAAACAACGCCATTGTGTTGATTGATTATACCAATTTGGTGATGGCGCGCAAACGATTGGAAGAAGGTTTGGATGAAGCTGTTTTAACCAAAGAAATCATTTACGAAAGTATTGTTGAAGGCGGTAAAACACGTTTAAGACCGGTATTGTTAACCGCAATCACCACCATTTTAGGATTGTTGCCGTTGGCCATCGGAATAAATATCAATTTTTTGACGCTGTTTACGGAGTTTGACCCACAATTTTACGTTGGCGGTGAAAACGTGGCATTTTGGGGACCAATGTCCTGGACCATTATTTTTGGATTGACATTTGCAACTTTCTTAACGTTAATCATTGTTCCGGTGATGTATTCATTGCTGAACAACTTTAAGTTCAGGCTTAACAGAAATCAATAATTTGTGGCTTAATTCTAATAAATACAGCAATTTTTATCTAAATGTTTTGGGCGTTCCCCGCCGAAAAGGCGGGTCGGGCTTTCCGTTACAAACAAGGTTCACTGAACACCGCTTGAAAATAAAAAACTTGGTGAAGTAATCTTTTTTACTTCGCCGAAAAGGCGAATCAAAAAAGGATTTTCACTTCAATCCCTAACGCAAATGCTGTTTTAAATAGAACTTAGCCTAATTTGCTTAAAAGCGACTCGGCCAGAGTCGCTTTTTTTTATTTAATTTGTATGGAATGAAAAACGAAAAAACCTATACCGTAGCTGAAGCAACCAAATTGATGGAGAATTTTTGCGCCTATCAGGAGCGCTGCCATAAAGAAGTTGGCCAAAAACTGTATGATTTGCATATGATTCCCGAAGCCAAAGAAAAAATACTGCTTCATTTGCTGCAGCACAATTTTTTGAATGAAGAACGCTTTTCAAAAGCATTTGCAAGGGGAAAATTCTCCATTAAAAACTGGGGAAGAATTAAAATTATAAATGAGTTAAAGTTTAGGAATGTTTCATCATATAACATTAAAACAGCCTTAAAAGAAATTGATGAAACTGATTATTTAAACACAATTCAAAAAGTGGCAGAAAAAAAATGGGCGTTAATTAAAGAACCGAACGCGTTCAAAAAAAGAAGCAAACTTGTCGGTTATTTAAGTTCAAAAGGCTATGAATCGGAAATTATTTATGAAGTGATGAATGGCTTGATTAAATAAAAAACTTATTGTTTCTTTTGGTTTAATTCTAATAAGTACAGCAATTTTTATTTATATTTTTTGGGCGTTCCCCGCCGAAAAGGCGGGTCGGGCTTTCCGTTACAAACAAGGTTCACTGAACACCGCTTGAAAATAAAAAACTTGGTGAAGTAATCTTTTTT
>JACUUQ010000282.1 GCA_014859175.1 Lutibacter sp.
AGGGATAGCAATGGAAAACCTTTTTGCGCTTTTTCAGCGAAAAAAGTTTGGAATGTATAGCCCTGCCCGCCAGCTGGCGGGAACGCCCAAATCATTTAGCTAAAATTCGCTGTATTTATTAGAATTAAGTCGTTTTTTCAAAACCAACAACTTGTTTTTTTAACGCTAAGTACTCCTAACTTTAGGTACTTTAATTACTTAATAGGTCTGGTAACTTTTCTATATTTAGTCAATAACAGTCACCAAATCTTCTTTGCTTTTTCTTACTTTGGTAAGGTTTACCAACCAGTCTTTATCGGCGTTGCGATAGCCAACAGGAAGTAAAACAACACTTCTGAGTCCTTTTTCGCGTAGCCCTAAAATTTTATCCACTGCTGCCGGGTCAAAACCTTCAATTGGCGTGGTGTCAACTTGTTCAAACGCTGCCGCAACGATGGCAATCCCAAACGCGATATATGCCTGTTTTGATGCGTGAATAAAGTTTTCTTCGGCATCTTTTTGCGGATAGGCATTCAGCAACATTTGTCGGTAGTTTTCCCAGCCTTCATTTTTTGTTTGGCGAATTTCATTGGTTAAATCGAACATTTTATTGATGCGTTCTGCCGTATAAGTGTCCCAAGCGGCAAAAACCAGCAAATGCGAGCTGTCGGTTACCACAGATTGGTTCCAAGCCACCGCCTTAATTTCTTCTTTAATTTTATCGTTGGTAATCACAAAAATTTCAAAAGGCTGCAACCCGCTTGAGGTTGGCGCCAGCCTTGCCGCTTCAATAATGTTGTCAATTTTTTCTTGGGGCACTTTTTCCCCGTTCATCGCCTTTGCGGCATAACGCCAATTTAATTTGTCTATTAATTCCATATTTTTAGTTTGTAATTTATTTTATTGTTGATGGCAATAGCGCCAGTTCTTGAATCTTGTCCGATTCAATAATTTGTGTTTCGGGTTTTTCGTTGGCCAATTTTATCATTGCTTTTGCTATGTTTTCGGCTTCTATGATTTTGTATTTTTTTAATTTCCCAAGCATCAAGGGTTGCAGTAATTTAAAGATTGCAATTCCTGTTTTTTCCGTCGGCCTGTTTTCATTTCTGTTTCCGCCGATAATGGACGGACGTAAAATATAGGTGTGCGGAATTTTTTCCGACAAAACAGCTTGTTCCATTTCGCCTTTTGTTTTGTTGTAAAAAATGCTGCTTTTGGCATTTGCGCCTATCGCAGAAACCACAATAAAAGTCGGAATATGATTTTCTTTCGCCAGTTTAGCCGCCGCTGCCGGAATGCCCAAATCAATGTTTTTATACATTGTTTTATCGGGTGTTTTTTTCGCGGTGGTGCCAATGCAAACAAATACTTCATCCGCAGTAAAATCTTGCTTAAAATTTTTCAAGGTCAACAGATCTCCGACGATTTCAATCACTTTGGATGAGGTGTTTTCAGTTTTCTTTCTTGAAAATAGTTTGATGCTGTCGTAGCTTTTATCGGCAATCAGTGTTGTTAACAAATGTTGCCCCGTCAATCCCGAAGCGCCTAAAATAATGGCTGTTTTTCCCATAACTTATATTTTAATGCTGTTCCAGGCTGAATCAAATGCCTCGGTCAGTTTGTCTTCAGTTAATTCAAAATCACTTCTTTTTTGCATGGTCATTAAAAATGCCAGCGGATAAATGGTGTAGGCATACAAAAGATACGGCGAAATATTTTTTATGATGCCCTCTGTTTGTCCACGTTCCCACAAATCGAGCAATGGCTGCAGATTTTTCAATCCTTCCTGACGGCTTGCTTCATCAATCATCGTATTGATATTGTCGCATTGCGATAAAAAAGCGGCTTCATCAACCTGCTGGATTTTAAATTGCGCAATGTTGCGCCAAATTAGTTCAAAGCCTTCTTTCACTGGTAAATTCACTAAATAATCCTTAAAAGCATAATCGCTAAATGAGGTTTTGGTTTCCAGATACAGTTGGTTTATCAAATCCTGTTTGTTCTCAAAATAAATATAAATAGTTGCGGGCGAAACGCCTGCCATTTTTGCTATTTTCGACATTGGCGCATCATGAAAACCGTTGTTGTTCACCAAATTAAGCGTTGCATTTAACAGCGCAATTCGTTTTTCGTTACTTTTTGTGCGTTTTGCCATCGTTAACTTTTTAAGGGTTTTGCTGCATTATTTTTGATTTTCCAGATCAGGAAAATCAATAAAAACTGGATCGGAAGCCTTATCCAAGCAGCTGTTTTACTCCCAATAACTGGCGTTTCGGAAATCACGTCCCAAATATGAATCGGTAAAAAAAGCAGCAACAATACAAAAATTCCCAAAGCAGCAATTTTAGCGTATTTTTTAAAAAATAATAGCAATCCGAACCCTATTTCGAAAACACCGGAAATGTAAACAACCGCCATTTTAAAGGGCAAAAATTGTGGCACAAAAGGCACAAAAAAATCGGGTTTTAAAAAGTGCTGTACGCCGGCATAGATCATAAACAATGCAAATACGATTTTTAAAACAGACCAAATATTTAAAGATTGATTCATAAATTACCGGTTTTATTCGGCAAAGATACGCAAAATATTAACAAAATGAACGTTCATTCGTTTTGTAAATATAAAATAATGTTAAACTTAAAATGTGGTACTTTTGCGGAATTACAATCATTATGGGAAACACTCAAAAAACAAGCGAACTTCATCCGAACAACAAACACAACAAGGGTTATAATTTTACCGAATTGTGTGAAGCTTACCAGCC
>JACUUQ010000047.1 GCA_014859175.1 Lutibacter sp.
CATTAATTAAAACTTGGATAAACCAAGGTGCTAAGCCCAACTAATTTTTAAGACTGTAAATATGAAAAATTATATAAAAATACTTTTTGTTATTTTGATGTTACCCGTAATTTCAATCGCACAAGAAGATGCAACAGAAGACACTACAAACGTTAAAGTTAAAGAACAGCCGGAAAGACCCGCTTTTGAAAGCGCTACGCTTATTGAAAATCCCACCAATGTTTTGTTTGACAAAAACACTTTGGAAGTGCAAATGCAACACAGATTTGGATTAATTAATAAAACCAACACCTTGGCCGGTATTTATGGTGACGGCGCAAACATTAGAATCGCCGTATCTTGGGCATTCCATGAAAGATTGACCCTTGGGTACGGAACCACAAAAAACAGTCGTTTGCAAGACTTTTTCTGGAAAGCTGCCCTGTTAAGACAAACACGTTCTAACAGCATGCCTGTAAGCGTTACTTATTATGGTAATTTCACTATTGACGCAAGACCTGAATCTGTTTTTAATTTGGTTCAAGACCGGTATTCTTTCTTCAATCAGGTGATTATCGCCAAAAGGTTTACCCCAAATATTTCATTGCAAGTTGCGCCAAGTATTTCGCATTTCAATGCAGTTGAACCTGGTATGCAAAATGATATGTTTGCCATTGCTTTTGGAGGCCGTGTAAAAATTAGCCCTAATACCGCTATTATTGCAGATTACAGTCAGCCGCTTACAAAATTTAAACAAGGAAATCCACACCCTGGAATTAGCATTGGTGCTGAATTTGCAACTTCTGGTCACGCATTCCAAGTTTTCTTAACCAATTACTCTGGAATTGTGCCGCAACAAAATTATATGAAGAACCAAAATGACTTCTTTAAAAGTGAATTCCTAATTGGTTTTAACATTACAAGAAATTATAATTTCTAAGACACATTATATAACTTAAACAGTAAAGCTCCATAAAAATTTATGGAGCTTTTTTTATTTAGAGTTTTTTTTGTGAATTTACCATTCTTTAAAATATATTATGTAGCAAAGATCTCATAGTTACGTAACAAAACTAACACAATATATGATCATTATTATATATACCAATTCTAAATAGTGTGTAAGTTTCTAATTACCAGACTATTAAAATTTTCAAAAAGATGACTTAAATCATAAATAAACATTAAAGTTGTTGGTATTTTTATAAAAGATTTAAAACAAACAAATATCTAATATTATGAAATTATTAAAATTAATTAGCAAAGCAAGTTTACTTGTTCTATTGCTATCACTAACAGGTTGTTATTACGATGAAACCTCTGATGAAATTAGTTTGCCGCCCGTTGCCAACGTGTCGTTTGCAAACGACATACAGCCTATTTTCAACACCTCATGCACAAGTTGCCATAATGGATCCCAAGTGCCTAATCTCATTGCTGGCGTATCGTACAATGTAATTAATAACGGAACATATATTGTAGCCAACAACCTAATTGCCAGCTCATTATACCAAAGTCTAATTGGAAATGAAAACTTAATGCCCATAGGAAACCCTTTACCGGCAACAAAAATTAATTTGGTTAAAAGCTGGATTGAACAAGGCGCAAAAAATAATTAATCTCAAATAAAATACACAATGAAAAAATTTATATTACTCATTTTTATTTCAATCACACTTCCATTTATAGCCATTGCGCAAGAGGAAGATGCAACAGTGCTAGATGAAAAAGTTACCGAAAAACCTGAACGCCCTGCATTTGAAAGCTCAACAATTATAGAAAATCCTACCAATGTTTTGTACTCTAAAAACACTTTAGAAGTTCAAATGTCACATAGATTTGGATTGGTAAACGGCGGAACAAACGACTTGATTGGCTTTTGGGCTCCTTCTAACATCAGAATAGGGCTTTCTTATTCATTAACTGACAGAATAACTGTGGGATATGGAACCACAAAATTTGACAGATTGCAGGATTTCAATTTAAAAGTTGGGCTGCTTAGACAAACAAGATCCAATAAAATGCCACTAAGTGTTACTTATTATGGTAACTTCACAATGAATGCAAGAGAAAAAGAAAATTTTAAAAATACCACAGACAGATACTCTTATTATAATTCATTTATTATTGCCAAAAGATTTACTCCAGAATTTTCTGTTCAAGTAACACCAAGTATTTCTCACTTTAATACAGTTGTTCCTACCATCAAAAATGATATGTTTGCTGTTGCGGTTGGTGGACGTTATAAAATTAGCCCTAATACGGCAATACTAGTTGATTACAGCCAGCCGCTTACTAAATTTTATACCGGAAACCCACACCCAGGCATTGCTTTTGGTGTTGAATTTGCAACTTCTGGTCACGCATTCCAATTATTTGCAACAAACTATGGTGCTTTATCACCGCAAAAAAATTATATGTACAATACCAATGATTCCTTTGATGGTGATTTTATGATTGGATTTAATATTACAAGAAAATATAATTTCTAAAAAATTATTTTATTATTGTTTGTAAAAATAGCTGTCGATTTTAAATAATCTGACAGCTTTTTTTTTAAAACAATTTTTCTGAAATACTTTATTATTTGCCATTGACGTAAAAACAAAAAAAACCTGATTTTGGCATAACTAAGACATTAAATTCTCAATTTAATTTGGAACAACTCTAAATTAACCTTAAAAAATTGGTTATGTGGTATTTATGAATGTGACAAAAATGACATTAGTCATTGTATTTACTTTCTATTATCCTTAAATTTGGATTCTATTATTATTAACAAATAATCTTTTTTTACTAAAACTTTAGCTCTTATGAAAGATAACTCAAACAAAACTAAGCAAATTTCAAGAAGAGGTGTTTTACCGATACTTGGAAGTGCATTGCTGTTGCCTATTTTGGGATTTGCAAAGCCAATTGAAAATAAATTAATCAATACTGAGGAAGATCAAGAATACCAAACATTATTAAAACCGGACGGATCTACTGTTCGGGTTAAAGTAAAGACCGTAAACAATTCAAAAGTACTGGAAGAAAATGTTTCTAATAAATCACTTTTGAATTGGCTTGGAAAAAAAATCTAAATATTTTAATTACATCTATTTATGGAAAATAAACAAGGAGACTCAAGGCGCAAATTCCTTGACAAAGGACTAAAACTGGGCCTTATTACGGCTATTGGGGGTATTGGTCTCACAAAACTTGCCACAAGTTTAAGTGCCCAGTCCCAAAATGCTTCAGGTGATAAAATGCAATTAATGACCACAGACGGAAAATTAATTGAGGTTGACTCATCAGAAGTTATAGAAGTTAAACATTCAAATAATAACGACGAAGTTTACAATGTGCGCGAGGGTTTTCCCAACAGAAAATTTGTGATGGTTGTTGATTTGGCACGATGCAAAAATGCACAAAAATGTGTCAAATCATGCAATTCCGCGCATTACATTACTACTCATAATGCCTGGCTAAAGGTGTATGATATGAAAGAATCTGCAGAAACTGCTTCCTATTGGATGCCAACTTTGTGTCAACATTGTGACCATCCAGCCTGCGTAAAAGTATGTCCGGTTGATGCGACCTTTAAAAGAAGGGACGGTCTTGTTTTAATAGACAACGAACGATGTATCGGCTGTAGGTTCTGTATGGCCGCATGTCCATATTCAGCAAGGGTTTTTAATTGGAGTGAACCAGACCAAATAGTGGCAATGGCCGCAATGGGTGAAGAAGCAATGCATCATGAATCAACACCAGATTATGCAGGATTTCCAAGTGTAAAAGGCACTGTTGACAAATGCGATTTTTGTCCACATATGATTAAAGAAGAAAAATTGCCACACTGTGTTTCTACTTGTCCAAACGGCGTTTATTTCTTTGGAGATGCTTACGAAGATTCTGTAACCAATGGTGAAGAAACTTTTCAATTAAGCAAACTTTTAAAAGATAAAGCTGGATATAGACTCATGGAAAGTTTGGGAACTGAACCAAGCGTTTATTATTTACCTCCAGTTGACAGGATGGTAGATTTTGAACAAGGATTGGATATTTATCACGAATTAAACCCTGAAAATAAATCTCATTAATCATGCAAAAATACGACCAATTAGTAAAAGACCTTGCGCCCAAAAAGTTTGGCATTAAAGGAACCATTTGGATTACCTTTTTAATTATAGTAATACTTGCCGCCTTATATGCTTATTATCAACAGTTAACAAAAGGGCTCATCGTAACAGATATGAGAGATTATGCCTTATGGGGTGTATATATTTCAAATTTCGTATTTTTTGTTGCAGTAAGTTTGGTAGGCTCCCTAATTTCGGCAGTTTTAACCATCTCAAAACAAAAATGGAGCATTCCGCTTACGCGGATTGCTGAAATTGTTGCTATAGCATCCATTGTTATGGCAGGATTAACCATCATAATCGATATGGGGAGACCAGATAGATTGTGGCATATATTTGTTTATGGAAGAGCTCAATCGCCAATTGTTTGGGACGTTCTGGTAATATCAACTTATTTATTTATAAGCGCTTTACTTATATACTATCCATTGTTGCCAGATTTTGCAATCTTAAAAAAATATTATAAAGATGCCGGTTCAAAAGAAGGTAAATGGTATGGAAAATTATCCCTAAACTGGACCGGAACCCCAAAGCAGAAACACATTTTGCACAAGTCAATCAGGACCTTAGCTGTTTTAATAATCCCGGTTGCCTTTGCCGTTCACACGGTAACGTCTTGGTTATTTTCAACAACCTACAGGCCCGGTTGGGACAGTACCAATTTTGGACCCTATTTTGTTGCAGGTGCATTTGTTGCAGGAACTGCAGCCGTAATTATGATTACTTACATTTTAAGAAAAACACACAAGTTAGAAGAATATCTTCCGGATGAAATTTTTGATAAATTGGGAAAACTTCTTGTTCTATTATGTTTAATCTATATTTATTTTAATATCAATGAATATTTAATCCCGGCTTATAAAAACACTTCAGAAGAAAAGGAACATTTATACAGTTTGTTTTTTGGAAATTACGCCATATTATTTTGGTCTGTGATCTTTATTAGTTTTATTTTTCCTGTTATCGTGCTCATATTTCCAAAAGGAAGAAAACCGCTCCCTATGTTTATTATAGGCTTTATTGTTTTAGTGGGTTCTTGGTGGAAACGTTACATCATAGTAACACCTACTTTACTGCATCCATTTTTACCAATTCAAGACGTGGACAAATCTTGGCACCAGTATTTTCCTACCATTGTTGAGTGGACAATTACCTTTGGCACATTAGCCTCTGCATTATTAATTATAACAATTTTAGTGCGTTATTTACCAATTGTGCCCATTCAAGAAACCGCAGAAGAAAATAATTTGATTGAAACAGATAAAAAATCAGAATAATGAAAAAAAACATCAACATAAACGTTTTCTTTCTAGCAACTTTAAGTTTGTTATTCTTGGGCTTACTTCCCCAAAAAACTTACGCACAAGAAGAAAAAAACCCAGTTTCAATTTCACTAACTTATACCAAAATTATAGGTGTCAGTTCTATTTTTGAAATTAAAACAACCACAAGAATTGACAAGCAAACTTCAGCTGTTAAAAATATTGAATTGTCTATTTCCAACGATACTGATGAAGAAAATATTGTTTTAGGCAAAGTAACCACAGATAAAGAAGGTTTTGCAAAATTTGAACTTAAAGATTTAGGCAGCTTGAATAAAGATGCCGAAAATTTCTATAATTTCACTGTTCAATTTGACGGCAATGATGCTTTTGAGGAAGCTTCAGAAGTAATTCGCTTTAAAGATGCAAAAATCGATGCAGAACTTCTTTCTGAAGATGACGGAGAAGGCAATATTGTTAATTCTATAGCAGCAACATTAATGGAATCAGGCACAGATACGCCAATAGAAGGCGCTGATTTAAAAGTTCAGGTACAACGAATGATTCGACCATTAACAATTGGTGAAGACTTTTATACAACGGAAGAGGATGGCACAATTCTTGCTGAGTTACGAAATGACATACCTGGCATAGATGGAAAGCTAAATTTTGAGGTTGTGTTAAAGGAAAGCGAAGATTATGGAACCGTAAAGGCTATTGTTGAGACTTCAATAGGCGTTCCCATTATAGACAAATCCTCTTTCGATCAAAGGACGTTGTGGGGATCACGAGCAAAGGCTCCAATATTTTTGTTAGTGGCCTTAAATTTAGTCTTATTTTGCGTTTGGGGTACTTTATGCTATTTAACCTATAATTTGTTCAGAATTAAAAAATCATAAAAAATAACAATAATAATAAATCTAAAATTAAACAAAAATGAAAACATTCAAATTTTTAACACTTATTGCTATACTATCAATAGGTTTGTATTCTTTTACTTCTCTTGTTCAAACTGAATGGAAAGTACCTGCAAAATATGTAAGCATGAAAAACCCTGTTAGCCCTAAAACAGATGCCAATATTGGAAAAACTTTATACGCCACACATTGCAAATCATGTCATGGAACCAAAGGATTGGGAGACGGAACGAAAGCAGCCAACTTAAATGGTGATTTAGGCGATTTTTCATCGGCTGCCTTCCAAAAACAAACTGATGGTGAATTATTTTACAAAATAACTTTTGGACGAGATGATATGCCTAATTTTGACAAAAAACTTAAAAACGATGAAGATCGTTGGTTAATTGTAAATTATGTCAGAACATTGAAAAAATAATTTTTACCAAATAACAATAAAAAAACCGGAATAATTCCGGTTTTTTTATGCCCTTTTTTCTCAAATCCATTTTGTTTCCTCAAACTTATTTTTAGTCTTTCGCATTATTTTTATTGAGATCAATTAATAAAAAAATTCACTTTATTGCATTCCTTTGCCAATTTTTAATCAACAATGTAAAAAACTAAAATCTGAATATATTAAAGGATCACATCCCCTTTCATTTTCAAATTATAAATTCAGCCCTACTTACTTCCTGCCAAATACTTCCTTAACATATTTTTGTTCATTATAAACAAAAAACGCCTTCCCTACCTTCTGTCCTAACGTTTTGAAGAAACTTACTGAAATACAGTTCACAACTGATTAGTGCCTAAAATTAGTTGGATTTGAGCTTAAAAACTGATTCAAAACAATACGTTTTTTTAATTTTTTCATAAAATGGCCAATTTTAATTATAATTAAAACTGTTTTACCTTGAAAAGGCGCTTTTTTTTTAACTTTAAGTACTTCAAACTTTAGGCACTTTAAGTACTGATTAGTTACACAGTTTATTCCAAAAAATTAATTGCCAAAAAATGGCAATAAACATTCCCTAGTTTTAATTTAAAAGTGTGATTTATGTCACTATTTTTAACTGCAATTAGTCTTAAATTTGGCTATAAATCAACAATTGAACGTCATTTTTTTGACATAAAAAATCGTAACGATTTAATTGTTAATTAAATATAGAAAATTGTAAAATATGAGTTTGTTTAATTTAAATTTTTAACTGACTAAAGAAAATCTAAACTCTTTTCTTTTATTGACAAACAATTTTAAAGTGTATCAAAAAATGAAAATATAATTAATCATGGCGGAAAACAACAAAAATTCAAGACGTAAATTTCTTGATAATGGATTAAAATTAGGCTTAGTTGCTGCTGTAGGCGGCATTGGCTTAACCAAAATTGCTTCCAAACTAAACGCACAAACTGAAGAAGCTCATTCAGGAGAAAAAATGGAATTAATGACTGCTGACGGCACATTGATTGAAGTTGACTCAAGCGAAGTAATGGAAGCACACAATTCTAAGCAGAATGAAGGTCATTACGATGTTAGAGAAGGTATTCCAAATCGAAAATTTGTCATGGTCATAGATTTGGCAAAATGCAAAAACGCTTTAAAATGTGTGGACGCTTGTAACAAATATCATTATGTAACCGGTGATAATGCGTGGCTCAAAGTTCACAAAATGCAGGAATCAAAAGATACTGCTTCTTATTGGATGCCAAGAACGTGTATGCATTGCGATCAACCAGCCTGTGTTACTGTTTGTCCGGTAGGTGCCACATTTAAAAGAAGAGACGGATTGGTGTTAATTGACAATGAACGTTGCATTGGTTGTAGATTTTGTATGGCAGCGTGCCCCTATTCTACGCGTGTATTTAATTGGAGTGAACCAAATCAAGGAGAAATCAGCATGAATATGGACGGAATGCACTCTTCCCCAGATTACGCCGGAAGGCCAAGTTTAAAAGGAACCCCCGACAAATGTGATTTTTGTCCACACGCAATAAATGAAGGGGAACTTCCTCACTGCGTAACCGCTTGTCCTAACGGCGTCTTTTATTTTGGAGATAAATATGAAGACACTGTCACAAATGGAGAGGTAACTTTAAGGCTAACAAAATTATTGGAAGATAAGGCAGGATATCGGTTATTGGAAGAATTAGGCACTTTACCCAGTGTTTATTATTTACCGCCTGTTGACAGATTGGTAGATTTTAAAGAGGGTTTGGAACAATACAAAAAATTTAAATCTGTTGAAAAATAATAATGATTATGAAAAATCACGATAAAATACTGAATGATCTAGTTCCATTAAAGTTTGGCAAAAACGGCGTTATTTGGATAATCTTTTTAATTATCCTCATCATTATTGGAACTATAGCCTATATCGACCAAATTATAAAAGGACAAGTGGTGACCAATATGCGTGATTATGCACTTTGGGGAATTTACATCTCGAATTTTGTGTTTTTTGTGGCAACCAGTTTTGTTGGCACTGTAACTGTTGCCTATTTAAGGCTAACAGACAATAATTGGAGAACTCCTTTGGTTAGAATTGCCGAAATCATCTCATTCGCTGCCATTATAATGGCAGGGCTTACCATTATGATAGATATGGGACGGCCAGACAGAATGTTAAACCTATTTTTGCACGGCCGATTACAATCTCCCATTACTTGGGATGTAATCATTGTGCCAACTTATATTATATTAAGTTTCTTGCTGCTTTATTACCCTTTATTGCCCGACTTTGCAATTCTAGAAAAATATTTTGAAAAAAAGAATTCATTTTTAAGTAAGTGGTATGGGAAATTAGCAATTAACTGGGAAGACAATAAAGCTCAAAATATCGTTCAAAAAAAATCAATTAAAATAATCGTTGTGATGCTAATTCCCATTGGCATACTCCTACAAACCATAGATGCCTGGTTATTTTCAACAACTTATAGAATTGGTTGGGACAGCACCAATATGGGTGCCTATTTTATTTCAGGGGCTTTTGTTGCCGGAGTTGGCGCGCTTGTTACCGTAGTTTATGTTTTAAGAAAAGTAAGAAAGCTGGAAGATTATATAACAGACTATCATTTTGATAAATTGGGCAAATTTTTAGGGCTTGCCATCTTAATATATCTTTACTTTAATATCCAAGAATATTTACTGCCCGTATTTACAGCGCCAACACAAGAAAAAATTCACTTAGACGCATTGTTGACCGGCGAATATGCCCTATTATTTTGGTTTACGTTGATTTTCGGATTAATTATACCGCTCTTTATAGTGTTATTCAAAAAAGGAAGAAAACCGCTCCCAATGCTTGTGGTAGGCTTAATGGTGGTTGTGGGTTCTTGGTGGAAACGATACGTAATTGTTACACCAACCTTATTGCATCCATTTTTACCAATTGAAGGCGTGCCTGAATCCTGGCATCATTATTTTCCCAGTATGCATGAATGGCTTATTACAGGGGCAACTTTAGCAATGGCATTATTGATTATTACAATATTGGTTCGTTATTTACCTGTTATAGGCATTCAAAAAACCATTAATGAACAAGATTTAATAAATACCGATAAAAATATTGAATTATGAAAAATCAATTAAAATCCCGCTTTGGAATACTTGTTGTTTTTAGTGCACTATTACTTTTGTTTGGCATACAGAATTTATGTGCACAAGATGCAGAAAAAAACAGCATCAGACTAAGAGCAAACTATGTAAAAATAATGGGAGGTGAAATGTATTTTGACCTTAAAGCAACTGCCCGAGTTGACGGTGAAAATGTTATTGTTCCCAATATTGAATTTCTGGTTTATAATGAATTTAACGATGAAAGCGTTGAAATTGGTAAAACCACCACAAATGCAAAAGGGGTAAGCAAATTTGTGTTGAAAAATCTCAATTCCATAAAACCAGATTCAACCAACACCTATAATATCTTGTTTTCATTTGATGGAAATGATGCTTTTAAAAGGATTTCAAAAAGTGTAACTTTTAAAAATGCCGAGATCAAAACCACGATAAGCACAATAGACAGCATCAATTATATTACCGCTACCCTTTTAGATGTGAGTAAAGACAGCCTTATGGGAGACCAATCATTAACCGTTCAGGTTCAGAGAATATTTCGCCCATTATTTATAGGGGAAGAATTTAATGTTACAGATGAAGACGGCACAGTTATTGTCCCTTTAGATGAAGGAATACCGGGGGTTGGCGGCAATTTGACAGTTGAAGTGGTGCTCAACGAAAGTGAAGTTTATGGTACTGTAAAAGCGATAGTTATTGCACCCGTTGGAACTCCATTTGTGGATGAATCAACTTTTGACCAAAGAAAAATGTGGTCACCCAGAAATAAAACACCCTTGTTCTTACTTATATTTCCTAACATTATAATATTTACAATGTGGGGTTTAATTATTTATTTATTCTATAATTTATTTAAAATTTTTAATCTAAAATCTAAAATTAAAAAACATGAAAACATTTAAAATTATTACAATTATCGGAATTATTTCTTTTGCATTTTACTCATTCACAACACTTGTTCAAGAAGAGTGGAAAGTGCCGGCAAAATATCAAACTATGAAAAATCCAGTTGCGCCAAAAACTGATGCCGCAATTGGCAAATCATTATATTCAAAACATTGCAAATCTTGCCACGGTGCCGAAGGTTACGGCGATGGCACAAAAGCGAAAGACTTAAAAGGGGATTTAGGGGATTTTTCCACTAAAAAATTCCAATCTCAAAGTGATGGTGCTTTATTTTACAAAACTACTATTGGAAGAAGCGATATGCCTGAATTTACGAAAAAGATTCCATCAGATGATGACAGATGGCTAATTGTAAATTATATGAGAACTTTAGTACAATAAGCGTTGCTTATTATATTTATAAAGACCGAACAAAAATTGTTCGGTCTTTTTTTTGCTTTTTAAAATCCATAACAACTTCAAAATATTTATTGTTGAAAAAGCTAACAAATAAATCAAGGAACAACCAAACTGCCTTCTTTGCAACCAAGCAATTTCCTTAAACCAAATTCGCGTGTAATCCCTTATTTTATTTTTTTAATCAATCTGACCTAAATCTTCGGATTCATTGAAATAATTGCATTTTATGTGTAACTTATATTGCTGTTAATATCAATATATTTTTATAATAAAATTCTAAAAAATGATATTTATCATCATTTTAAAGGCTATTTGTAAGTAACTTTATAGGAGAATATATTAACATATTTATAAATAAGTATTACTGATATTATGAATAATAAAAATAAATGGGTTTATTCTGTTAAATAAAAGTTGAAAATGATATTGCCAACATAAAATTTATGTTGGTATCAAATTTTTACTACTGCACAATCGCTTAAATTTTCATCAACTGCTTATTACAAAATTAACCCTCAAAAGGAATGTGTGTTTTACGCACATATATTATTAAGGAGTGAATTTTTGATTGAACATATTTAATCTAATAAGTATTCTTATGAAAATAAACAATACCGAAAAAAAAGCCACTAATAGGCGAAAATTCTTAAAACTGGGTTTAATGTCCAGCGTTACGGTTGTAGCCGGAACTTCTATTTTTTCTAACCTCCGTTCAGAAGAAGAAAAAGAAAAGACAATAACGGGTGAAAAGGTAAGATTGCTGACGCCCGAGGGTAAAATTGTTGAAGTGTACGAAGAAAATATCAATAAATATCCTGAAGCGCTAATTACCCCTATAGAATCTAAAATAGGAATCCCAAACCGTAAGTTTGTAATGGTCATAGATTTGGCCAAATGTAAAAATGCCAGAAAATGTGTTGAAAGGTGTCAAGTTGCCCACAAATTAGACAAGCACCAAGAATTTATAAAAATTCAACTTATATCAAATAATGAAGAGGGTCAACCTTATTGGTTTCCTAAACCTTGTTTTCATTGTGATGAACCCCCTTGCGTTACCGTTTGTCCGACAGGCGCCACATTTAAACGTGATGACGGCATCGTTTTAATTGACAACACACGTTGTATAGGCTGTAAATTCTGCATCACCAGCTGCCCTTATTCGGCTCGGCAATTTAATTGGGGCCATGAAGATAAATTTGACGATAAAAGTCAGCCCTATTCTCCAGAAACAGGAATACCGGCTGCCGAAGGAACAGTGATGAAATGCGATTTTTGTCCGGATTTATTGCGCCAAGGCGAATTACCGCATTGCGCAAAATCTTGTCCGATGGGCGTGATTTATTTTGGTGACAAAAATGAAGATATTGTTACCAATGGTGAAGAAACAGTCCGTTTTTCCCAATTAATTAATGACCGTGGCGGATATCGTCATTTAGAACACTTAGGAACCAAACCCAATGTTTATTATTTACCGGCAGTAAACAGGCAGTTCCCTTTAGAACGCGGATTTGATATTGAGGAAGATATCAAAGAACGTTATAAAGATGTGCCTTATGTACAAGAGCTAAAAAAACAAGGTAAAATTTAATTTAAATAATGTTTTGTTATGGATGTAATCACTAGAAAAAAAACTTTGGTAAAAGAATTTTCGCCAATGTTAGAAAAAAATAGTTCCTTGTTTAGACTGTGGATAGGTGCTTTGGTTGCAATAATTTTAGTTGGCTTATATGCTTTTGTTCTTCAAGTAATTAATGGCCACGAAATTACAGGAATGAGAGACAATGTAGTTTGGGGCATTTATATCATAAATTTTATATTCTTTGTGGGTATTAGCTACTCAGGGGCATTTATAGCCGGTATTTTGCACTTTTTTGAGACTCCCTGGAAAAATTCAGTTTTAAGAATTGTCGAAATCACAACTATTTTATCAATAATTGTGGGGCCAATTTTTATATTGCTATGCATTGGCAGGTTGGACAGGTTGCATTATTTATTTATTTATCCCAGAATTCAATCACCAATCACTTGGGACATTATTGCAATTTTAACAGACATTATTGGATGCTTTATTTATTTATACCTCACATTTATTCCGGATTTGGCTATTTTAAGGGATAGCAAGGAGTTAAAAGTTCCTGAATGGAGGAAAAAATTGTACACTTTTTTGGCCATTGGCTATCAAGATACGCCAACCCAACGCAAAAGGCTTCATAAAATAATCAAAACAATGTCTGCTATGATTATTGCTATGGCCATTGTGGCTTATACGGTTCTTGCTTGGATCTTTAGCCTAACCCTTCAACCTGGTTGGAACAGCTCCATTTTTGCCCCCTATTTCATCATTGCCGGTTTATATTCGGGAGTTGGGGTTATTATTATAGCCATGTATCTTATCAGAAAAATATTTAAATTGGAGAAACACATTAAAAAGTCCCATTTTATCGGCGCCGGAATATTTTTATTGGTGCTTGCATTGCTATTTGGTTACTTTACTTTTAGCGAATATTTTGCACGATGGTTCAGCCATAAAACAACAGACAATCAATTATTGGATACGATGTTTAACAACTATTTCTGGGAATTTATTTTTGCAAATTATATTGGAGTGATCATACCGATAATTATTTTATTCTTTAAAAAATTAAGAACCATAAAATTAATAACATTTGCGGCAGTAATAGCGGTTTTAGGCTTATGGCTCAATAGGTATTTAATAGTGGTTCCCACTTTGGAGACCCCTTATTTACCGATTCAGGACACCAGGCCCGAATTTATTTATTATACAGCAACTTGGATTGAATGGGCTTTAAGTTTCGCCGGAATCGCGGCATTTTTCTTATTCTTTACGCTCCTCATTAAATTTATTCCCATCATTCCTATGTCGGGCATTATTGAGCAAGAGTTCGCATCAAGAAATAAGAAAGATAAAATAGCAGAAAACCAAGAGTAAAATTAGAAATTATGGAACGTTACTTAAAAAAATATACATTAATTACTTCTTTTATTGCAGCAATATTATTTTGTAATCATGCCGTTGCCCAAGAAAATGAAGCCGATAACTATAAAATGGCATTTTCCTTCAGAACGGAAAAAAACAACGACAATGCACGTGTGCTTGAAGCCAATTTTATCGGAAGAAATAAAAATGATAAAAAAGACATTCTTCCAATTTTTGGTGCTGAAATAAAGTTTTTCAACATTTTAAATGATGATGAAGTTTTATTGGGCACCTCAAAAACTACTAATAAAGGGATTGCCCAACTAATAATCCCAGAAAATCATAACTATTTAATTGACCCAGAAGGAAATATTAACTTAATTGCGCGTTTTGAAGCCACTGAATACATAGAGGAAGAGTCGGAGGAAATTATTGTAAAAAATTTACATCTGGAGTTAATCTTTACTGAAGTTGACAGTGTAAAAACAGTGTTGATTAAAGCATTTACCCTTGATAGTTTAGGAATAGAAACCCCTGCCGAAGAGGTAGATTTTATTGTATTTATTAAAACAATGCTTTCAAAAATGCCAATTATTGAAGGCACTATTGAAAATGGTGAATTTGAATTTGAATTCCCTGCTGATTTTCCTGGTGATAAAAACGGTGACTTAACCGTTAGTGCACAAGTTGAGGATCATGACGAATATGCCTCAGTTACTCAAGAAAAAACTGTCAATTGGGGTGTTTTCAGCAAAGAAATTAAAAAGGGCAAAAACACTTTATGGTCGGCAGTAGCCCCAATTTGGATGTACACGGTTTTAACAATTATGTTAGTTGGCGTTTGGGCAAATTACTTATATACAATCGTACATCTATTTAAAATAAAAAAGGAAGGGGATCAATTAAAACAAACAGATGAATCATGACAATTAATAAATTTTGTAAAAATATTTAAAAGACTCTAAATAAATTAAATAATAACAATTAAATATAAAATTATGAAAACACTAAAAATTTTAATGATTATTGGAATCGTAAGTTTCGGACTTTATTCATTTAATCAGTTGACACAAGAACCTTGGAAAATTCCCGATAAATATGTCAAAATGAAAAATCCAACCTACGTAAACAAGGAAAATTTAGCTATTGGCAAAGCTTTATATTCAAAACACTGTAAATCTTGTCACGGAAAAGAAGGTAAGGGAGACGGCCCAAAAGCCGGTGAATTTGATAGCGATATAGGAGACTTTTCTTCAAAAGAATTCCACGAGGAAACAGAAGGTTCCATTTTCTACAAAAGTTATATCGGCCGAAAAGATATGCCAAATTATGAAAAGAAAATTCCAGACCCAATGGATATGTGGTTTATTGTAAATTATATGAGAACATTGTCAGAATAATTATGATTAATTGAGTTTTAAACCCAGAACGACTTTTGCTGTTCTGGGTTTTTTTATTGCGTTTATTGTGAAAAAATACACTAAAAAAGAACGATAAATTTCCTTTAAATGACATGTGCATTATTTAAAATCTTAATTACCTCCAAATAAAAAATTACTTCACCCAAATGAATGAATAATGTAAGTTTCTTTATAAATTATGTAACAAATTTATTAAATTGTATTGCTAATTTTGTAAGGAAAAAAAATAATTCACTATCAATTAATTTATAAAACCAACTAAAATGAAAAAACTATTTATTATTGCAATTTTAGGAACTTCGCTAATGTTTCAAAGTTGCGGCACAAAAGAAAAACAGGAAAAAACTGACATCATTAATGATTCCATTGTTACAGAAACCGTAATCATTGATTCTGTCGCGATTGAAAATGAAACAGCTGTTATTACAGATGATTTAAACATTCAAAACGAACCGATTGACAAATCAACTACCGTTACTAAAGTCACTGTAAAAGAACCAGAAAAAGTTGTTACGCAAACAACAACTAAAACTAAAGTTGGCGACAATACTACAACAGAAGTTGAAACAAAAGTGGTGGTTACAGAACAACCGAAAAAAGTTGATGAGCCTGAAACTCCCGTAAAAGTAGCTGTTCAAGAACCAAAAGTTACCACAAGCACTTCCGGATGGGTTGTTCCTTCAAAATACCAAACAATGAAAAACCCAATAGATTCTAAAACAGATGCCAATATTGGAAAAACTTTATATGCCACGCATTGCAAATCTTGTCACGGAACCAAAGGATTGGGAGACGGCACAAAAGCAAAAGATTTAGATGGCGATTTAGGTGATATGTCTTCTGCTGCTTTTCAAAAACAAACTGATGGTGCAATTTTTTACAAAACCACTTTTGGCAGGGATGATATGCCTGCATTTAACAAAAAACTTTCTTCAGATGAAGACAGATGGTTAATTGTTAATTATATGAGAACTTTATAACAAGAAGCTTAAAAATATAACATAAAAAAACCGAACAATTTGTTCGGTTTTTTTATGTTATATGGTCATCGAGAAAATCCGAATTTCCGGCTGA
>JACUUQ010000283.1 GCA_014859175.1 Lutibacter sp.
AAATGTTTCCGCTCAACAATTGAACACATTCAATCGGCGTTAATTTCAGCGTTTTGATTATTTCCGACTTGTTTTTATTGTCGGTTAAAATTGTTAATTCTGAAGTTATATAATTTTCCTTTTCCGCGACAATTTTGTAGGTTTCCTTGCAGTTTATGTTGAATTTAAAGCCAAAACCTTTGCTGATGATTTGTTTCTCTATCAACTTATTGTTTTGAAATAGCGAAACAATTACTTGTTCTAAAGCTTGATTTGTTTTGCTGTCCGAAATGTTTCCGCTCAACAATTGAACACATTCAATCGGCGTTAATTTCAGCGTTTTTACGGTTTCCGACTTGTTTTTATTGTCGGTTAAAATTGTTAATTCCGCAGTTTCATAATTTTCCTTTTCGGCGACAATTTTGTAGGTTTCCTTGCAATTTATGTTAAATTTATAGCCCAAACCTTTGCTGATGATTTGTTTCTCTATCAACTTATTGTTTTGAAATAGCGAAACAATTACTTGTTCTAAAGCTTGATCATTAGATTCGTTTAATGCTAAAATGCTTATCGTTTGGGTACATTCCAGTTCCTTCATCCTAAATGCATAAATATCAACATCGCCTTTACCTCCGCCACGATTCGAAGTAAAATAACCCGAATTTGCAACATTGTCAAAAACATACGCAAAATCGTCATATTTGCTGTTAAAAGGAACAGGTAAATTAATTGCCTGTTGAAAATTGCCATTTCTATGTTCACTTTTAAAAATATCCAATCCGCCCATACCTTTATGGCCGTTTGAAGAAAAATAAAGCGCATTATTTTGGTCAATAAAAGGAAAAAATTCACTTTGTTTTGTGTTAACGGTCGGACCTAAATTTTCTGGAACGCCATAATTCCCGTCATTATTGATATCAACAACATAAATATCCAATTCTCCAAAACCACCTGGCATATCAGAAACAAAATAAAGTTTTGTTCCGTCTTTACTAACGGCCGGACTTCTAACAGAATATTCTTTGCTATTAAAAGGCATTGGAGTTACATCAGAAATTTCAAAATTTTTGTTGATGGAAGCTTTAAACATATACAAGGTTTTCCATTTTTCCGAATCCTTCGATTTTAAAGCGCTGTAAAAATTATTCCAGGTAAAATAAATGGTTTTGAAATCGGGCGTAAAGGCAATATCCGATTCAAAAAATTTGTTATTTATTTCAGAAGAAAATTTATCCGTTTGGATAATATCGCCATTTTCAGCAATCAATCCGTGATACAACTCTAAAGAAAGCTGTCGATTATTTGTCCGCCGGCCGCTTTCATCTTTTTTTGAGGAAGCAAATATTACAGAATTATTGCTCGAATATGTTACACCAAATTCTGCGAATTTGGAGTTTATCGAGGTATTCAAAATTTCATATTCACCTTCTTGGGCGGATAAAAAATTAAAAAATAAAATCAATAATAAGTGCAAAAACTTTTTCATAGTAGATTTGTGCTACTTTTTTCTTGATATTTTTTCAAATACCCAAGCGGGTCCAATCAATAAAAATTGTAAATCTTTAAAAAATGACGGTTTTTTCCCTTCCAATTTATGACCGTAAAACTGTCCAATCCAAGCGATGATGAAAATAACTAGGGAACTGTAAAATAACGGACTTACCTGCGACAAAAAATAATTGCCCATCAAACATAAAATTGAAAACGTCAACATTCTCACAAAAGTTGAAAATGACAAT
The DNA here is from genome assembly GCA_014859175.1 of Lutibacter sp. Taxonomy (GTDB): domain Bacteria; phylum Bacteroidota; class Bacteroidia; order Flavobacteriales; family Flavobacteriaceae; genus Lutibacter. Next base: position 1,719 of record JACUUQ010000283.1, read on the forward strand.
CGGATATAAAAAATAAGCAGTAAAACCAAAACAGGCGCCGCCCAATTCTCCAAAAACGGATTGTTGATATTTAAATTTTCTAAAATAACTGTTGAAGGAATGCTCATTAACATCCCTACAATACTAAAAAATATTGCAGGAACGCAAATAAAATGAATTGTTTGGTTTGTTTTGTTTTGATGGCTAGCGGCATATTCATCAAACCATTGATTTAATGTTTTCATATTTTATTGTTGAAAGGTTCAATTTCATTGTGCAATTTATTCTTTTTTCTCCAATTTTTTAAGTTGATTTTTTGCGCGGTAATTTCCGGAATCAAAAGTCAAAGAAATTTAGTAATTTTCAATCGCTTTTAGGGTATCGCCACTTTTCAAATAAGCTTCACCCAAACTGTCATAAACATTGGAACTTTTGGGATATAACGCCACATTTATCTTAAAAATTGCGATGGCCAGTTCAAAATTTTTCTCACGCAATTTTTTTATATCCCAAAGAGTTCAAATATTTCTCATCACTCGAACTGTCCAGAGAATCTTTTTTCTTGATGGCCAAATAACCTTCAAGCGCTTTGTCAAATTCCTTGTTTCCCAAATACTCGCCTGTAACCATTTCACCTTCTTTCAACTTCATGAAATTATAGGAAATAGGTTTGTTTTCTTCTTTTGGAACCAGCACCAAATAATCTTTTTGATTTTCATAATTGGTTAAAAATTGAATTTTTTCATTCATTTCCTTCACGAAAAAAGTGGAATCGTTCACTTTTAAAGGTTTTATTTTAGTTGCGCCTCGCCATTCCATAAACATTTCATTTTCTTCAAAATAAACCTGAATCACCTCATCTGAATTGTATAAATATCGGTCTGTGGCTTTTTTAATGAATTCAGGATTGTTAGCATTGTTTGAACATCCGTAAAAAAGCACAAATACTAAAAAAAGGAAAAATAGTTGTATTTCATCTGTTTATATTTTATTTTTTATTGGTACAGCTGCTGTTCGCCATTAATCATTTCTGTGTGTATC
>JACUUQ010000048.1 GCA_014859175.1 Lutibacter sp.
TCTTTGAAATTTAATTCTGTGGCAGCGCAAATGGGCAGGGGAAAACTGGAAAAATCGACAGCTTTTGCCTTGAGTTCGGTGGCTGGAACCTTGTCGAAAATGAGTATGGACATTTGTTTGTATATGAACCAGAATTTTAATTTCATCGCTTTTCCTGATGAATTAACCACGGGATCAAGTATTATGCCGCATAAAAAAAATCCGGATGTTTTTGAATTGATTCGAGGAAAATGCAACAAACTGCAGGCATTGCCATATGAGTTTACGCTCATTACAAACAACTTGCCAAGCGGTTATCACCGCGATCTGCAATTGTTGAAAGAAGGATTGATTCCGTCATTTTCAACCTTAAAATCGTGTTTGGAAATGCTTACCTATTCCTTAAAAAATATTCAGGTAAAACCGAATATTGTTGATGATGAAAAATACCGATATTTATTTAGCGTTGAGGAAGTTAACAAACTTGTGCAAGGCGGAACACCATTCAGGGATGCCTATAAAATTATTGGAAAAAGCATTGACGACGGCACTTTTAATCCAGATAAAAAAGTGGCGCACACCCACAAAGGAAGTCTGGGAAATTTATGTTTGGATGAAATTGTAAACAAGAAAAACAAGGCTTAAATTTAATCAATAATTCAAAATCGTTAATCGTACATCGTCAATATTACATCGTACAGACATCCCAAATCGGATCTTTTGGCGGGTGGGCAATAATTGAAATCCTTTCGTTGCTAACAGGGTGAAGAAACGCTATTTTGTGCGCGTGTAAATGGATGCTTGCATCTTTATTGCTTCGGTCAAAGCCGTATTTTAAATCGCCTTTTATGGGCGAACCAATGGCTGAAAGCTGGCACCTGATTTGGTGGTGGCGGCCGGTTTCCAAATCTATTTCCAACAAGTGGTAATTGTCGAGCGATTTCAGTACTTTATAATGAAGAATGGCTTTTTTGCTCCCTTCAATTTCAGTATTGTAAGAAGTGGATTTGTTATTTTTCGGATTTTTTATTAAGTAACTTGTAATGGTGTCGGCATCTTTTGCAGGTTTGTTTTTAACCACTGCCCAATACGTTTTATTCACTTTTTTATCGCGCAGCATTTTATTGAAACGTTCAAGTGCTTTTGAAGTTTTGGCAAAAACAACGATGCCTGTGGTTGGCCTGTCGAGACGATGCACCGTGCCCAAAAAAACAGCGCCCGGTTTGTCGTATTTTACCTTGATATATGATTTAACAACGTCACTTAAAGGTTCATCTCCGGTTTTATCGCCCTGAACAATATCGCCCGATCGTTTGTTGACAATGATAAAGTGGTTGTCTTCAAATAAAATTTGCAGGTTGTTTTTGGTTGAAGCCATTTTAGGATTGTGTGGCTACTTGCTTATTTAGTTCGTCGATTAAATTCAGCAATTCATCTTTTCCTGTGGTGTCAACTGCCGAAGTGACAAAATGTGGCGGCATGCTTTCCCAGATGGATTTGGTCATTGTTTTACTGTAAACCTGAATATTTCGGTTCAATTCAGAAAGTTTTAACTTGTCGGCTTTGGTGAAAACAATATAAAAAGGAATGCTGTTTTCGCCCAAAAACTCCATAAATTCCAAATCAATTTTTTGGGGTTCCAGCCTTGAATCAATTAGCACAAAAGTGCAGATCAATTGTTGGCGCAACAATAAATAATCCTTTATGAACTCCTGAAATGTTTGTCGTTTCGACTTGGAAACCTGTGCATAACCATAGCCGGGCAAATCTACCAAAAACCAATCTTCGTTAATTTTAAAGTGGTTGATAAGCTGTGTTTTTCCAGGTTTTCCGGATGTTTTTGCCAATTTGTTTCTGCCCGTAATCATATTGATCAGCGAGGATTTACCAACATTTGAGCGCCCGATAAAAGCATACTCAGGAAGTTGCTCTTTTGGGCATTTGGAAACGTCGGTATTGCTGGTTACAAAATCAGCAGATTTAATTTTCATGGGTTATAGGTTCCTTTCTTTTAGCCAGTTTTCAAGAATTTTATTAAACTCGTCTGGGTGTTCCATCATGGGCGCGTGGCCACATTTTTCTATCCAAAATAAGTTGGCGTCAGGCAGCAGTTTCTGAAAATCTATGGCAACTTCAGGCGGAGTCACCAAATCGTTTTTTCCCCAGATAATGCAGGCGGGAATATTCATTGTCGGCAAATCTTTTGCCATATTATGGCGAATGGCACTTTTGGCAATGGCCAAAGTTTTTATCACCCTGACGCGGTCGTTTACTGAAGCAAAAATTTCATCAACAACCTCTTTTGTTGCAATTGCAGGGTCGTAAAAAACTTCTTCAGTCTTGGCTTTTATGTACTCATAATTTCCTCTTTTTGGAAATGTATCACCCATAGATTTTTCGTACAAACCAGAGCTTCCCGCCAATACAAGCGCGGCAACATTATCGGAATTTAACTTTGTGAAATACAATCCAATATGTCCGCCCAAAGAGTTTCCAAGCAATATGGCTTTGTCAATTTTTTTATAGGCCATAAAATCTTTTAAAAACTTCGATAAGTTTTTAACATTCGTTTTTAAAAGCGGCAATTTATAAATGGGCAATTCAGGGATAATTACTTTATAGCCTTTTTCTGAAAAATAGTTCAAAACACCGTCAAAATTACTTAGCGCTCCCATAAGTCCGTGAAGTACAATTATTGGTTGCCCTTCGCCAGCTTCAACATAGCTATACTTGCCATCTTCGATAAGTTTACTGCTCATTTAAATATTCGTTTTTATACCTTCTTGCAAAGGTAACTTTTTTTTCGAAAATACAGGATTTTTTCAAGACCTGCAATTAAAATAGAAAGTGTCTGAAATTTAAAAATGTAACCTATAAATGTGTTGAAGTGGCAAAAGTTATCAACAAAGTGGATAATTGTGGTAAATTGTGGGAAAAAATTTATATTTTTGAATACACTCAAATTCATGATGATAAATTTAATTGGAACATACGAAGCTAAGGCTGATGCGAAAGGAAGGTTGCTGCTTTCCAACGCATTAAAGAAACAGCTTACGCCTATGTTGCAGGAAGGTTTTGTGATAAAACGATCCGTTTTTCAGCCGTGTTTGGAGCTGTATCCGATGTCGGAGTGGAATGCGATGATGGCAAAAGTGAATACCTTGAACAGGTTTGTGAAAAAGAACAATGATTTCATCAGAAGGTTTACCGCAGGGGTAAAAATTGTGGAATTAGACAGTTTGGGAAGATTATTGATTCCAAAAGATTTGCAGGTGTTTGCAGAAATCGATAAAAATGTAGTGCTCTCATCAGCAGTAAACATTATTGAAATTTGGGACAAAGACAAGTATGAAAAGGCGATTGATGACGCTACGGTTGATTTTGCGGATTTGGCTGAAAGTGTAATGGGTAACGTAAATGAAAATGAAGATGGAATATCATAATCCGGTATTGTTAAAAGAAAGTGTGGACGGTTTAAATATTAAGCCGGACGGCGTATATGTTGATGTTACGTTTGGTGGCGGAGGCCATTCAAGGGAAATATTGAGCAGGTTGAATGAAAAAGGAAAGCTTTTTGCTTTTGACCAGGATGAAGATGCACAACGCAATGCGATTGACGACCCGAGATTTACGTTGATACCGCAGAATTTTAGGTTTATAAAAAGGTATCTGCGTTTTTACGGCATCAAAAAAGTGGATGGGATTTTGGCAGATTTGGGTGTGTCTTCTCATCAATTTGATGAAGCGGGTCGCGGATTTTCTACGCGATTTGATGCCGATTTGGATATGAGAATGAACCAATCGGGTGCCTTGTCGGCTTTTGAGGTGATCAATAAATATGACGAGGAAAAATTGGCCAATGTGCTTTTTAATTATAGCGAATTGCGCAATGCAAAAGATATCGCCAGAAGAATTGTTGAAAAGCGATCAGAAGAAAAAATTAAAACAAGTTTTCAGCTAAAAGAAGTATTGGCGGCCTTTGTGCCAAAATCACAGGAACATAAAGTGCTGGCCCAAATATTTCAGGGAATTAGAATCGAAGTGAACCAGGAAATAGAAGCATTGAAAGAATTTTTATTGCAAGTGCCCGAATTGTTAAACGAAGGCGGGAGACTGAGCGTTTTGTCGTATCATTCTTTGGAAGACAGATTGGTTAAAAGGTTTATCAGAAGCGGACTTTTTGAAGGCGAACCGGTAAAAGATTATTATGGAAACATAACGGTTCCTTTAAAAAAGGTTGGACAAATGGTGGTTCCGTCATTTCAGGAAATAAAAAAGAACAGCAGGGCGAGAAGCGCAAAACTAAGAATTGCAACTTTAGCATAAATGGCAAAAATTTCAAATAGCGTTTACGATTTATTAAAAGGAAAATTTTTAATACAGGAGGATTCCCTTAAAAATTGGCGTTTCATTTTTTTTATAGTCGGTTTGGTGTTATTGATGATTGCAAGCGGGCACAGTTCCGATAAAAAAGTCATGGAAATTGCACAGCTTAATAAAGAAATTAAAGAATTAAGGGCTGAATATGTTGATACACGTTCAATTTCAATGAAAATGAAATTGGAATCAAGCATAAGAAATAAAGTGGTGAATTACGGATTAAAACCGAGTGAAAATCCGCCACAAATAATTAAAGTAACCTCAAAAAAAGCAAAATAACATTGGCTGCAACAAAAAAAGGCATATTAAATAAACTCTATTTTGTGTTTGCGTTTATCACGCTTTTTTTGGTGGCTATCATCGTGAAGTTAACTGATATTCAATTTGCCGATGGTGAAAAGTACCGCGATATGTCGGAACATCTTACCATAAAAAACGACACTATTTTTGCAAACAGAGGCAATGTTTTCTCGGCTGATGGCAGTTTGTTGGCAACATCCATGTCGCAGTTCGAAATTAGGATGGATGCTTATACCATAGATGCAGAGGAATTTGAAACAAATATTAGAAGTCTTTCCCAAGAGCTTTCAAAAATGCTGGGAAAATCAGCATCAGCATGGGAAAATAAAATAAGAAAAGCACGAACGAACAAAAACAGATACCTATTTATCACCCGAAAATTGGGATATACTGAATACATGAAAATAAAAAGTTTTCCAATTTTTAAATTGGGAATGTATAAAGGCGGGTTTATAGCAGAGCAATCAACCATTAGGGCGCATCCGCTTGGAAAAGTTGCGGAAAGAACGATTGGATATGATGATTACAGAGGCGCACCGGGTATTGAAGGCGCTTATCGCGATTATTTAAATGGGAAATTTGGATGGCGTTTGAAACAGAAAATAGCACAGGGTCAATGGAAACCAATTAATGATGCCAATGAAAAAGAACCGGTTGACGGCAAAGACGTTGTCACTACCATTGACATAAATATACAGGATATAGCGCACCATTCGCTATTGCGGCAATTAGAAATTTACGAAGCTGATCACGGTTGCGTGGTGGTTATGGAAACCAAAACCGGCGAAATAAAAGCGATTTCTAATTTGGGCAAAAATGCAAGCGGCAATTATTACGAGCGGTTAAATTATGCCGTTGGAGAATCGAATGAACCCGGCTCAGCATTTAAAGTGATGGCAATGGTTGTTGCATTGGAGTCGAAAGTGATTGATACAAGCACGATGGTTGATACCGGAGCGGGAAAGTATATTATGCATGGAAGATCTATAAGCGACTCAAGAATAGGTGGCTATGGTAAAATATCTGCAGCTCGAGCGCTTGAAGTCTCTTCAAATATTGCATTTGCCAGATTGATAGAAGATAATTTCGGTCAAAATCCCGATAAATTTATCAATTCCTTGAAAGGAATGCATTTAAACAACAAGATTGGACTGCCTATAAAAGGAGAAGGAACTCCGGAGATTCCTGGGCCGGGCGACAAAAAATGGAGCAAAAACGCACTGCCTTCAATTGCTTATGGTTATAATATTAGCCTTACGCCATTACAAATTTTAACATTTTACAATGCCATTGCAAATAATGGCGAAATGGTAAAACCTAGATTTATCAAAGAAATTCGTTCTTGGGACAAACAACATTTGGAATCTTTTGACAAGGAAGTTATTGATCCGGCAATTTGTTCAAAGGAAACCATTGATAAAATGCAGGAAATGCTTAAAAATGTGGTGGTTCACGGAACCGGAAGAAAATTATATGCCGAAAATTTCTCTATGGCCGGTAAAACAGGAACTGCAAGAACCGAATATTGGGAAGCGGATTGGGAAACGAACCGACGCTATATTTCCTCGTTTACGGGATATTTTCCTGCCGAGAATCCGAAATACTCTTGCATCGTGGTCATCCATAAACCAAAAGCGCAAACAGGGTATTACGGTGCCGATGTTTCCGGGCCAGTTTTTAAGGATATCGCCCAAAAAATTTACGCATCAAAGTCGGTAATCAATAAAATTGAACATAAAACGCCAAGTTTCAAAAGCATAGAAAATGACTATAACGCTTATTTTACCATCGCCAATAAGGAAATTGACACCATACCAAATGTAAAAGGGATGGCAGGCATGGACGCGATTTCCATTCTTGAAAATTTGGGTTTAAAAGTGAGTTATTTTGGCAAAGGAAAAGTTGCTGAACAATCGTTGCTTGCCGGCGGAAAAATAATCAAAGGATCAACCATCATTTTAAATTAAATTAGTTGAAATCAGTTAAAGACATATTAAATAAAGTTGTGGTTAACGCAATACACGGCAGCACCGAGACAAAGGTGAACGCCATTGTGTTCGATTCCAGAAATGTGCAAAAAAATTGCCTGTTTGCAGCGCAAAAAGGATTGCTGTTCAATGGCCATCAATTTATTGATAAAGCTATAGAATTGGGTGCCGTAGCCATACTTTGTGAAGATTTGCCTGCGGATATATCAGAAAATATTACCTATATTCAGGTTGAAGATTCAAATGCCGCTTTGGCTTTAATCGCTTCAAATTTTTATGAGAATCCGTCTTCGAAATTAAAACTGATCGGAATTACGGGCACAAACGGCAAAACCACCGTTGCCACGCTTTTGTGCAAATTATTTCAGAATGCCGGTTACAAAACAGGACTCTTATCAACCGTAAAAATTTTGGTGGATACCAAAGAATATGGAGCCACGCATACCACGCCAAATTCGGTGGCCATCAATTATTATTTGAATGAAATGGTTGCATTGGGCGTTGATTATTGTTTTATGGAAGTGAGTTCGCACGGAATTCACCAGAAAAGAACGGAAGGATTGCAATTTGCCGGCGGTATATTTACCAATTTAACGCACGACCATTTAGATTATCATAAAACATTTGCGGAATACAGGGACGTAAAAAAACTGTTTTTTGATCGATTGCCAAAAACGGCTTTTGCCTTGGTAAATATCGACGATAAAAATGGACCGGTGATGTTTCAAAACACAGAGGCGAAAAAACAGTCTTACGCATTAAAAACAATGGCCGATTTTAAGGCTAAAATAATAGAAAACCAGTTTTCGGGTTTGGTGCTGAATATCAACAACAATGAAGTTTACACCAAATTAATAGGTCGGTTTAATGCCTATAATTTGCTGGCCGTTTATGGCGCGTCTGTACTTTTGGGATTGGATTCAGAAGAAGCATTGCGTCATTTAAGCGAGTTGGAAAACGTAATAGGCAGGTTTCAATATTTTATTTCTAAAGGCGGCGTAACGGCAATTGTGGATTATGCGCATACGCCCGATGCCTTAAAGAACGTGCTGGAAACCATCAATGAGATAAGAACCGGAAACGAACAAGTAATTACCGTTGTGGGATGCGGTGGCAATAGAGACAAAGCGAAACGTCCTGTGATGGGACGAATCGCCTCTCAATTAAGCACACAGGTAGTGGTGACATCCGACAATCCGCGGAATGAAGATCCGCAAACAATCATAGAAGAGATTGAAACAGGCATTGAGCCACAAAATTTAAGAAAAACGCTGTCCATTTTGGATAGGGCGCAAGCCATAAAAGCAGCGTCGAAACTGGCAAAAAAAGGCGACATCATATTAATTACCGGGAAAGGGCACGAAACTTATCAGGAAATAAACGGAAAACGTTCGCATTTCGATGATTATGAGCAAATTACACAACAGTTAAACCTCGTAGAAAACCAATAGTATGTTATATTATTTATTTGAATATCTAGATAAATATTACGATTTAACCGGCGCAGGGTTATTTAAGTATATCTCGTTTCGTTCAGCAATGGCATTCATTATTTCTTTGCTGTTTTCTATGATTTACGGAAAAAAAATCATCAATTATTTGCAGTTTAAGCAAGTGGGCGAATCGGTTAGGGATTTGGGTTTGGCAGGCCAAGTTGAAAAAGCGGGCACGCCAACAATGGGCGGAATCATCATTATTTTGGCCACGCTAATTCCGGTATTGTTGTTTGCGCAAATAGACAATGTGTATATCGTTTTGTTGGTGGTAACCACTTTATGGATGGGAACCATTGGCTTTTTGGACGATTATATCAAAATATTTAAACAAAATAAAGCGGGATTGAAAGGCCGTTTTAAAATATTAGGACAGATTACGTTGGGAATTTTTGTTGGGGCGATGCTGTATTTCCATCCAAGCGTAACAATGAAAGAAAAATTGCCGACAAAGTTTCAATATATTACGGAAGCTGGAACGCAAGTATTGTTTGCCGATGCCAAAAAATCGACAAAAACAACGATTCCGTTTGTGAAAAACAATGAATTGGATTATGCTTCGGCATTCGCATTTTTAGGAACCGGTTATAAAAAATATGCTTGGTTAATTTTTATTCCGATTGTCATTTTTATCATCACTGCTGTATCAAACGGAGCAAATCTGACCGATGGAATTGACGGATTGGCGGCGGGCTCGTCGGCCATCATTGTGCTGACGCTCGGGATTTTTGCCTGGGTTTCCGGTAACATCATTTTCGCGAATTATTTAGATGTGATGTACATTCCGGATTCGGGTGAAATGACCATTTTTATCGCTGCTTTTGTGGGCGCTTTAATCGGGTTTTTATGGTACAATACGTATCCGGCGCAAGTTTTTATGGGCGATACGGGAAGTTTAACCATAGGTGCCGTAATTGCTGTTTTGGCCATTGCCGTGCGCAAAGAATTGCTCATTCCTATTTTAGCGGGCATCTTTTTGGTGGAGAATTTATCGGTGGTGATGCAAGTAAGTTATTTTAAATATACCAAAAAGAGATTTGGAGAAGGAAAACGCATATTTAAAATGGCGCCATTGCACCATCATTATCAAAAATCGGGCTACCACGAAAGCAAAATTGTGACAAGATTTTGGATTGTCGGCATTATGCTGGCGGTGTTGGCAATAGTAACCTTAAAGTTAAGGTAAAAGCCCCTCCTTTAATTCCGCCTCGAAGGGGAGGTTGATAAAGTAAATAAAAATGAAGAACATAAATATAAATAAAAGTATTGAAAAATCCCCCTTCGGGGGAAATAGGGGGCTTTTGGTTGTTCTCGGCGGCGGAGAAAGCGGTGTTGGAACCGCTATTTTGGGAAAACAAAAAGGCTTCGAGGTTTTTGTTTCGGACAAAGGAATGATTGCTGAGAAATACAAAAAAGTTCTTTTAGAAAATGACATTTTATTTGAGGAGGGAAATCATACCGAGCCTAAAATATTGAATGCCGATTTGGTGATGAAAAGTCCGGGAATTCCGGATAAAGCTCCCATGGTAAAACAGTTAAAAAGCCAAGGAATTCCGGTAATTTCTGAGATTGAGTTTGCTTCAAAATATACCGACGGCGTTATTGTTGGCATTACAGGTTCAAACGGTAAAACCACCACAACCATGTTGGTGAACCATATTTTGAAAAAGGCAAACTTAAATGTTGGAATGGGAGGGAATATTGGTGAAAGTTTTGCGCAGCAGGTGGCAGAAAGCAAATTTGATATCCACGTATTGGAATTGAGCAGTTTTCAGTTGGATGGCATCGTGGATTTTGCGCCACACATTGCCATAATCACAAACATTACGCCCGACCATTTGGACCGGTACGATTACAAGTTTGAAAATTATATCCATTCAAAGTTCAGAATTACCGAAAATCAGACAGAAAATGATTTTTTGATATATGATGCTGATGATAAAGTGATTGAAAAATGGCTTCAAAATAATAAAATAAAAGCCATTTTATTGCCTGTTTCCATAGAAAAGGAACTGGAACAAGGCGTTTTTTTGAGAAACGACAACATAATAATTAAATATAAAACAGAAGAAACCCTAATGAACATTTCAACTTTAGCTTTAAAAGGAAAACACAATACGAAGAATGCAATGATGTCATCAATGGCCACTTCATTGTTGAAAGTCAGAAAAGATACTATTCGTGAAAGTCTGGAAGATTTTGAAGGCGCAGAGCACCGATTGGAATTTGTGCTAAAAATTAACGGTGTGCAATATATCAACGATTCTAAAGCAACAAACGTTAACGCTACATTTTATGCATTAGACAGCGTAAAAACGCCAACGGTATGGATTGTGGGTGGCGTAGATAAAGGAAACGATTACTTGGATTTAATGCCGTTTGTAAGAGAAAAAGTGAAAGCCATTATTTGTTTGGGACTCGACAATCAAAAAATAATACAAACTTTTGGCAATGTGGTTGACTTAATTGTTGAAACTGCAGGAGCTGAAGAAGCGGTAAAAGTGGCTTACAAAATTGCCGAAAAAGGAGATACCGTATTACTGTCTCCGGCTTGTGCAAGTTATGATTTATTTGAAAATTATCAAGACAGGGGAAATAAATTTAAAGAAGCTGTGCGCGAATTGTAAATGAAGAACATTCTTAAAAATATAGAAGGAGATAAAGCGATATGGGCCATTGTGACCATCATGGCAATTTTGTCTTTTTTGCCTGTTTACAGTGCCAGCACCAATTTGGTTTATGGCACCAATGTGGGCACGCCTTTCTATTATTTATTTAAGCATGTGATTTTATTGTTTCTCGGATTTTTAATTATTTACGGCGTCCATAAAATTCCGTTTAGATATTTTAGCGGCGGCTCGGTAATTATGTTGCCGCTTGTGATTTTATTGCTGATTTTTACCCTTTCTCAAGGAACCACAATTGGCGGATCAAACGCCAGCAGGTGGATTGAAATTCCGTTTATTGGCGTAGGTTTTCAAACTTCAACCTTAGCAGTTTTGGTGTTAATGGTGTATGTTTCCAGATATTTGGCGCGAAAAAAAGAGAGCAAAATTAATTTTAAGGAAAGTGTTGTGCAATTATGGATACCAATAGCAGTTACGCTGGCATTAATTTTACCCGCAAACTTTTCAACTACGGCGATTGCTTTTTCAATGATATTGATGCTTTGCTTTATTGGAGGTTATCCCATTAAATATTTATTGGGTGTTGTGGGCTTTGGTGTCGTGTTTTTGGCATTATTTGTATTGACAGCAAAAGCGCTTCCGGGTGTTTTCCCAAATAGGGTTGATACTTGGATTAGCAGGGTTGAAAATTTCTCAAATCCGAGTGCTGAAGAAGGTTATCAGGTTGAAAAGGCTAAAATTGCCATCGCAACTGGCGGATTGCAGGGCAGAGGTCCGGGAAAAAGCATCCAAAAGAATTTTTTGCCACAATCTACTTCCGATTTTATTTTCGCCATCATTGTTGAAGAATATGGATTGCTCGGTGCTTTGTTGGTCATTCTGATGTATTTTATATTGCTGTTTCGCATTGTGATTGCAGCAAAAAAAGCACGAAGTATTTTTGCCACGCTCATTATCATCAGCGTAGGTTTGCCTATCATTTTTCAGGCGCTCATCAATATGGCCGTAGCCGTTAATTTATTTCCGGTGACCGGACAAACATTGCCGTTAATCAGCAGTGGCGGAACTTCTATTTGGATGACTTGTTTTGCCATTGGAATTATTTTAAGCGTTACCGCTGAAAAAGAAATTGCTCCTGAACTAGACAATGAAGATAACCCTTTAACAGTATTACATGAAGCAATCGGTTAACATCATATTAAGTGGAGGCGGTACAGGCGGGCATATTTATCCGGCAATTGCCATTGCCAATGAATTAAAGCTGAAATATCCTGAAGCCAATTTTTTGTTTGTTGGCGCAAAGGATAAAATGGAGATGGAAAAAATTCCGGAAGCGGGCTATCAGATTAAAGGATTGTGGATTTCAGGAATTCAACGACAATTTATCTTGAAAAATTTATCTTTTCCGTTTAAATTGGTGAGCAGCCTTTCAAAAGCTTACCAAATTATCAAGGAATTTAAACCGGATATCGTAATTGGCACAGGCGGTTTTGCAAGCGGACCAACCTTGTATGTGGCAAGCAACCGAAAAATAAAAACATTGATTCAGGAACAAAATTCCTATCCGGGAATCACCAATAAATTATTGGCGAAAAGGGTGGATAAAATTTGTGTGGCTTATGATGGATTGGAACGGTTTTTCCCTTTAACCAAAATCGTAAAAACAGGAAATCCGGTGCGACAGGATTTGCTTGAAATAGAAAGTAAGCGCGAAGAAGCCAAAAAATATTTCAACCTGAGCAGCGATAAAAAAACGTTGTTGGTTGTTGGCGGAAGTTTAGGCGCCCGTGCCCTGAATAATTTGATTGAAAAACATATTGATTGGCTGGTTTCCAAAAATTTACAGGTGATTTGGCAAACAGGAAAATTGTATTACAACGAATTTAAAAAATATGACAGTTTAGGCGGTGTTCAAACGCATGCTTTTTTGAACAGGATGGATTTAACCTATGTGGCTGCCGATTTCATCATTAGTCGCGCCGGCGCTGGTTCCATTTCAGAATTGTGCATTGTTGGAAAACCGGTGATTTTTATTCCTTCGCCAAATGTGGCGGAAGACCATCAAACTAAAAATGCGCTGGCCGTTGTGAACCAAAATGCGGCTTTGCTGTTGAAAGAATCGGAATTGGGTGAATTTCAATCCAATATGCAAGAATTGCTTGATAACGAAGAATTGCAGCAAACTTTAAGCAAAAACATCAAAAAATTGGCATTGCCAAATGCCACAAATGACATAGTTGAAGAGATTGTAAAATTAATAAACAAGTAACTGAGTTGAATTTAGATCGCATACATAATGTTTATTTTGTCGGTATTGGTGGTATCGGTATGAGCGCTATTGCAAATTATTTTAAAAGCAATGGCAAAAATGTTGCGGGTTACGACAGGGTTCCAACTAAAATTACCGATGCGCTTCAACACATGGGAATCGCAGTTCATTTTGAAGATTCCGTAGATTTAATTCCAGCGGAATTTAAAAACAAACAAGATACCATTGTTGTTTATACGCCCGCAATTCCGAAGAATAATTTAGAATTAAACTATTTGTGGGAAAATCATTTTACGGTTTTAAAACGCGCTGAAATACTGGGTGCAATTACCAAAAGCACTTTTTGTCTGGCAGTTGCGGGCACACACGGAAAAACCACAACATCCACTATTTTAGGGCATATTTTAAAGGAAGCCGGCGTAAATGCCACATCTTTTTTAGGTGGAATTTCAGAAAATTACAATTCGAATCTGATTTTGGGCGGTGATGAAATTTCTGTGGTGGAAGCCGATGAATTTGACCGATCGTTTTTAAAATTATCGCCAAATATCGCCTGCATCACTTCTATGGATGCCGATCATTTGGACATTTACGGAGAGAAAGCGGAGTTGGAAAAATCATTTATGGATTTTGCCGATAAAGTTTCGGAAACTTTGATTGTTCGCAAAGGATTGCCGTTAAAAGGCTTGACATTTGGCATTGAAGAAAATGCCGATTATGATGCAAAAAATTTAAAAGTTGAAGAAGGCGCTTACATTTTTGATGTAAAAACGCCAACAGAAACTATAGAAAACATAAAGATTAACCTGCCGGGTAAACACAATGTGCTAAATGCGGTGGCGGCTTTGGCAATGGCCAATATTTTTGGGGTTTCACTCCAGGTCATTGCTGAAGCTTTACTAACTTTTAAGGGAATTGAAAGACGATTTTCTTACAAAATTAAAACGGAAAATTTGGTGCTGATTGATGATTATGCGCACCATCCGACAGAAATTAATGCGGTAGTGGATTCGGTTAGGGAAATGTATCCCACAAAAAAAATTGCAGGAATTTTTCAGCCGCATTTATACAGCAGAACAAGAGATTTTATTGATGATTTTGCGGCCAGTTTGTCTCGCTTTGACCAATTGATTTTGTTGGATATCTATCCGGCAAGGGAATTGCCTGTGGAAGGAGTGACTTCGGCTTGGTTGTTGGACAAAATCACCATCGAAGACAAACAAATTTCTTCAAAAGAAAATTTGGTAAAAAATGTGTTAAATCTTGATTCGCAAGTGATTGTGATGATTGGCGCAGGAGATATAGGCGAATTGGTTGCCGTAATAAAAAATGCATTGGCCCATGAAAATTAATTGGAATTACATCGTAGGCGTTTTGTTGGTGTCGTTGGTGGTGTTTGTGTACGTTTTTTCAAACCTAAGAAACAGCGCCCAAAAAGTTGCCGATATTTCCATAGAATTTGAGCAGGGAGACAACCTTTTTATGGATTACCAAATGGTTAATAAATTGTTAATACAAAATGGCGGAACCGTGAAAAATCTAACAAAATCTGTTATAGATTTACATAATTTGGAAGCAAATGTGCAATCACACCCCATGGTAGAAAGTGCGTCGGTTTTTTTAACGGTTGACGGTTTTCTTAAAGCTAAAATTAAACAGCGAACCCCTATTGCAAGAGTGGTAGTTAATAATGAAAGTTATTATATTGACAGACAGGCAAAAACAATGCCTTTGTCCGACAATTTTTCAGCCAGGGTTTTGCTGATTTCAGGTGCTGTGAAGGAAGAAAATAATGGTAAAATTCATGAGCTGGTTACCACAATTTTGGCCGATGAATTTTTAAAAGAACAAATTATTGCGATAGAAAAAACGACGAAAAACGAGTATGTTTTGGACACAAGGGTGGGTGACCAGAAAATAATATTAGGGAATATTGAAAATTTGGATCATAAATTTAAAAATCTGGGTGCATTTTATATCAAAACAATGGCCGACAGTACAATTTATAAGTACGATTCGATTAATTTAAAATACAACAAGCAAGTTGTAGCCACAAATAAAGTAGATTATGGAAAATGATGATATTTCGGTAGGATTGGATATAGGAACAACCAAAATTGTTGCTATGATCGGTCGCAGAAATGAGTATGGGAAAATTGAGTTGTTAGGGGTTGGCAAAGCCAAAAGTTTGGGCGTACACCGTGGTGTGGTTAATAATATAACACAAACTATTCTTTCAATTCAAAAAGCAGTGGATGAAGCGATTGCCGTTTCCGGAATTCAAATTAACGATGCCGTTGTTGGCATTGCCGGGCAACATATCAGAAGTTTGCAACACAGCGATTATATCACAAGGCCAAACTCCGAAGAAGTCATCAGCGAGGAGGATTTGGAAAAATTGGAAAAACAAGTTTATAAATTGGTGATGCTTCCGGGTGAAGAAATTATTCATGTGCTTCCGCAGGAATTTAAAGTGGATGGACAAGGTGAAATTACACAGCCTGTTGGGATGTATGGCGGAAGATTAGAAGCAAATTTTCATGTGGTTGTAGGGCAAATTTCTTCCATCAGAAATGTTGGAAGATGCATTAAAAGTGCCGGGTTGAATTTGGCAGGAATTACCTTGGAACCTTTGGCATCCGCAGAAGCTGTTTTAAGCGTCGAGGAAAAAGAAGCCGGTGTTGCATTGATTGACATAGGAGGCGGAACCACCGATTTGGCGATTTTTAAAAATGGAATTATACGCCATACCGCCGTAATTCCTTTTGGAGGAAACGTAATTACCGAAGATATTAAAGAAGGCTGCTCCATTATTGAAAAGCAGGCGGAATTGTTAAAAGTTAAATTTGGATCGGCTTGGCCAGGCGACAATAAGGACAATGAAATTGTTTCTATTCCAGGTTTGCGCGGCAGAGACCCAAAAGAAATTACCCTTAAAAATCTGTCTAAAATTATCAATGCAAGGGTGATTGAAATTATTGAGCAAGTATTTTTGGAAATTAAAAACTATGGCCATGAAGAGCCAAAGAAAAAATTAATTGCCGGAATAGTTTTAACAGGAGGCGGCGCAGAATTGAAACACATTAAACAATTGGTTGAATATGTGACCGGAATGGACACCAGAATAGGGTATCCGAATGAAAATTTGGCAGGCGATTCAGACGAAAGTTTGTCGAGCCCCCAATATGCAACGGCAGTGGGACTTTTAATGAACGGTTTAAATAAAATTGAGAAAGCGAAAAAAGCCAAAATGGCACAACAGCATTTACAAGAAAAACCTAAAACAGAAGAAGCCAAAGAAGAAACAAAAATAGAGCCGATTATTGAGCAAGAATACAAAGAACCTAAAAAATCCATTTTTGAAAAATGGGGCGATAAATTTAGGGACTTTTTAGACAATGCCGAGTAATCAAAAAAAAACGGCTAAGTGCTATTTAAAACAGTATTTGCGTTAGGGATTGCAGTGAAAATCCTTTTTTGATTCGCCGGAAGGCGAATTAAAAAAGATTGCAACG
>JACUUQ010000049.1 GCA_014859175.1 Lutibacter sp.
AAAAAATCAACTAAGAAACAACTAAAATTGGTCTAAAGAAACGAGGGTAGTATACCGGATAACTGAAAATTATATTCTAAATTTATTTTGAATTGTCAGCAATTTTTCGTCCTACTAAGCTAAATAAAGTTAATCTTCAACTAAGTACATCAATTTATAGTGATTATTGATATTAATTGATTTGGCTTGGAATATCAGTTTGCACGATTTTCTATTCACCGCAATTATGGTTGTGATTGGCGCCGTGGTCAGTTTTTTTTGTTTCCTATATTTTGAGGAAATTGTTTTCAGATTCAGAAACCTCTTAAAAGAAATTAAAAAATGCCTAGCTAACAACCAGACATTATTTGATTATATAATATAGCTGTTTAACTTTCTTGGTTATGAAAAGTTTCGGGCTTGAAACCTAAATTTTCAATAACTTGTTAATTTTGGTTCAAACGCCCTAAAATTTTTCTATTTAATACAATTTAACAATTTGATATATGAGTTGTAGGATATTGGCTTTTTTCAATTGGGCCATATCATTTTAGTCATTGGGCATTCTAAATTTAATTACCAAGGAAGACAGAATAGTAATTGCCCCAATGGCCAAAATGGCATATTGGTCGAATCTTCAACCATTTGTAATAGTATTGCTTACTTTGGGCTTAGATAAGTTATTTCATTTGCTATTTCACTCTCTAATTTAGAATGAATCCTACTCGAAAATAAATCAGGTTCTATTGTCCATTTCATTTGATAATTTTCATCAAAATTGTATTTTTCTCTGATTCTTGATGTTATAGGGATTTGAATATCGATTTTTTTCTACTTAAATGTATATCTGATTATCCGATAAATTAAGATTTTTTTTTACAGCACCTTTTAATACCTGTTTTAAAAATTTGACATACCAAGATCTATCAATATAACCTACCTAAGATTAGACTTAAAATCAACAACTTTTTTATTTAACCAAAAAAGCTCTGGCTTTCAGTTCTTGCTCTGCCCTAGAAATACCAATATTATTTGCAATCACCCTCCAATTGCTTACTGCTTCTTTTACTTCATTTATAATGTTAACGGCTTCGTCATTTTCTAATCTGAAATAGATTGAAACTTCAAGTGCCAAATTCAAATCTAAAGCATTGTCATTTTCAGAAATATTTAATTTCAATCCGGTTCCAGTTTCAACAGGGTTTATATCATAAGCAGGAGAAAGTACCCATCCATTATTTGTTAAAATAAATCCGTGATTTCTTAAATGATCATCTGTATTAGAAACACAAATACTGAACACAATTCTACGCCATAACTGCTTTAAATCTTCTTCTGTATTAGCGCCATTATTTGTAATAAATTCAACCAGTTCTAAATAACTTATTCCATCTTTATAATCTTGCCCATCCGTATAGCCTAATAATGTCATTGCTGATGCAAAATGTATTCTTTTTCCATGAGCTGTTCTGTCAAATCGTTTGGTTAAGAATGTATGAAAATTACTTGTAAACTTCTTTGCTTGTGATTTAGCCATATTAATACCCGCTAATAAAGCCAACTCATAGGTTACCATTTCCCATCCTCCAATGTCAGCTAAATCATTTTGACTAGGGAATTTGGCTATCCACAAATTATTATCAGTATCTACAACACTTGCTTTAGGTCTTGCTCCACCTAAAGAAGATCCTGGAAAGACTAACATATTTAACCAATTTAAGTATTCAGGGTCATTTTCAATCCCATCCTTTTCTAATCGTAAGCTAATTTGTTCCAATTCTCGAATTGATGTCCAAGGTGGACTCGCTAATTTTTTATTATCATTTAAAAATGGTCCATCAATCTCTAATTTAAAACGTAGGGCACCCATCCTATGAGCATCAAATACACCTAATAAATAATCTGTCTCAAATAAGTTCTGCTCTTTTCTTTCTTCTAATCTAGCAATTGCAGCTTCCCTCCTTCTCATTAAAATTCTTCCCCATCGATCTGGAGAAGAATCTAAAAATAGTCCGAAATTAGTTTTAATGTCATCGTTTAAATAATGTAATCCAGCGTACAACTGCAAATCGGGATCTAATAATTGGGCTTTATCCGAATTCAACCAATCTTTGTCATATTCAAAAGAAAATATTTCTTTCCCTCTTAATAATTCAGCAAAAAGTATACCCATCAATTGAGATGTTTCCAATCCATCCCAATCAGCATATACATATATTGATCTTTTAATAATTCTTTTACTCATTATCTATTTTTTAGGAGCTCGCTCTCTTACTGTTAATTTAGCATCTTGAATTTTTCTGCCTAAAACATCATCCTTAGCCACATTCAACAAATCCTTTTCCAATCCCAACACTTGCAGTACTGATATATAATAGCCAATACTAATACTTTCAGAACCTTTTTCAATACCTGATAAAGTCGTTCTACTCATGTTTGCTCGTTCAGCTACTTGTGCCGCACTCAATTTTCTTCTAAGTCTTGCGAGTTTAATATTCTCACCTAATTCAGCTAAGATTCTTTTTGCTTTGGGTAGCAATACAACTTTTCTTTTTTCCATAATAAAAGTATAACGTACACTATATTGTACAAATATACATATTTTTGTTCAACATAACACACATTGTATAAATAATCAATATGAATGAATATAAAATTATTGAGTCATAAATAAAAAATATACAAAAATTCTAAAGTTTATATTACTTCCAAAGAGATAAATCGTCAGAAAAAAAAT
Source organism: Lutibacter sp. (assembly GCA_014859175.1). Classification (GTDB taxonomy): domain Bacteria; phylum Bacteroidota; class Bacteroidia; order Flavobacteriales; family Flavobacteriaceae; genus Lutibacter. The sequence goes on from JACUUQ010000049.1 coordinate 2,717, forward strand.
GACTGATTTAGACAATTTTATAAGGAGTATTTTCAAAACCTTTAAATTTGATCAATTTTTAAAATAAGGCTTTATCTTTTAAGAAATCAAAATTGTTTTTCCTAGAATAATTTTAATGTATAATTTCACTAATAAATTTTTCTAATTTTTAGCAATCTATAATACTGAATCAATCTAAAAAAAACACCCAATTCTATTTGAATTGGGTGTTTTTTTGGGTGTAATTTACTTAATTATCTGATTATCAGATGACATTGCAGAGAGGAAGGGATTCGAACCCTCGATACCCTTTTGGAGTATACACACTTTCCAGGCGTGCGCCTTCGACCACTCGGCCACCTCTCTAAATTGTTAATTCCCCAAATACATTTCTATCAAACCTTTTGGGGTTTCAACGGTAATTTTTTTATTTTCTCTATCCACTTTTTTGATAAAATGGTCAATCATCGGGATAAAAACTTCCGTCCCGTTGCTGTTTACCTCAAACAATGGCTGGGCAGTCGAATCGTTAATGCCGGTGATAACACCGACATAGCCGTAATTTACGTCTTCTATGTCGAAATTCATAATTTCGTGAAAATAGAACTTATTTCCGGTCAGTTTTGGCAAAAACTCCATAGGCAAATACAATTCCGAACCTAAAATGGCATCGGCATCTGCTTCGCTTTCCACATCTTCAAATCGCACACGCAGCTGATTTCCTTTTTGCAAAATGCTTTCTACAATAAAAAATGGAACCAGGTCATTGCCCAAAGCAACAAAAACTGATTCCAAATCTACGTATAGTTCTGGTTCGTCTGTGTCTAATTTAGCAACAACCTCCCCCTTAAAACTGTGTTTTCTAACGATTTTGCCTAAATAAAAACAATCCTCTTTACGCATTATCGCTAAAAATTAATTACTCGGTTTTTCCTTCTTCTGAAGCAGCAGCTTGTGCGTCATCAATTGTTTCAGGAGCTGTTTCTTCCACTACTTCTTTAGCGGCTTTTTCAGCATCTTTTTTGTCGGCTTCAGCTTTAATTGCAGCATTTGCAGCTTCATTTGCAGCAGCTTTACGCTCTTCATTCACTTTTACTTCAGCTTCAAAAGCTTTGGCGATGGCGTCAGTTTCCGCTTTTGCCAAGCCTTGTTTTTTAGCGTCAATTTTTACTGCTTTTTCATCTAACCAAGCTTGAAATTTTGCTTCAGCTTGCTCTTCGGTTAAAGCGCCTTTTCTAATACCACCGGCTAAATGATTTTTTAGCATTGCCCCTTTATAAGATAAAATTGCTTTTGCAGTGTCTGTTGGTTGCGCTCCGTTTTGTAGCCATTTTACGGCGCCATCAACATCTAAGTCAATGCTTGCCGGATTTGTGTTTGGATTGTAAGTTCCAATTTTTTCTAAATACTTGCCATCTCTTGTTGAGCGCACATCTGCAGCAACAATCCAATAGAATGGTTTTCCTTTTTTACCGTGTCTTTGTAATCTAATTTTTACTGGCATATTTTTAAATTTTAAGGTACGAAACCTTGGTTATTAATTAGGGTTGCAAATATACTAAGATAATTTCAAATAACACGTTCAATTTCAGCATATTTTATGGCAATATTTTAAATCCCAAAAACACTTAAAATAAAAGCACTTTCAACGGTAAATTTATGTCCGAAAATGAATGATATTTTACTCATAAACATACAAATATTTGATTAATTTTATGATTTCTGCACTGTTTTAAAAGTTTCTGTATGAAGTCATTTGGCAGTTACTGTTTTCCTTAAACATTTAAGAAAAATTAGGCTTGTTAATAAAAAAATAAAACTTTAGAAGTCAAAAATTTATTAAATTGTTACTTTTAACAACTCATTTATCAGCAAAAAATTCAGCCACATGTTTTTAATTTTTGACACAGAAACCACCGGATTGCCTAAAAATTGGAATGCTCCGTTTACCGACATTGACAATTGGCCAAGGTGCGTTCAAATTGCGTGGCAGCTGCACGATAAGTATGGCGAATTGATTGAACAAAAAGATTTCCTGATCAAGCCCGATGGTTATAATATCCCTTATGATGTGGAACAAATTCACGGAATTTCAACCCAATTGGCGGAAGAAAAAGGGGAAGATTTAGAGACTGTTTTGCGACTTTTTAATGAGGTGCTTGCCAAAACCACTTTTGTGGTTGGTCAAAATGTGAAGTTCGACTTGAATATTATGGGTTGCGAATTTCATAGAAACGCACTGGCAACCAATTTAAATGATTTGCCGGTTTTGGACACTTGCAGCGAAACTACGGCAAACTTGTGCCAGCTTAAAGGCGGGCGCGGCGGAAAATTTAAATACCCAACTTTAACAGAATTACACCAATATTTATTTGGAAGTTCTTTTGGTGAAGCCCACAATGCTACCGCCGACGTGGAGGCCACCACGCGTTGTTTTCTGGAATTAATCAGGAAACGGGTTTTCACCATAGAAGAACTCAAAGTTTCTTCGGATTATTTTGAAACGTTTGAAGCCAAAAATCCGAACGCGATTGCTGTTATCGGCTTAAAACACATCGACCTAAAAAAAGAAAGCAAAAAGTTAAAAACAACATCAGAAGAAAATGCTGAGGAAATAACACCGGTTAAAGGCACTTCCAAAGTCCTTGAAAATGCAAATTTTGCACATTTGCATTGCCATTCGCAATTTTCCATTTTGCAGTCCACTTCCAGTGTAAGCAACCTGCTTCAGGCTGCCATAAAAGATAAAATGCCGGCGGTTGCCTTAACCGATACCGGAAATATGATGGGCGCTTTTTACTTTATAAAAGAAGCGCTGGATTACAACAAATCCGTAGAAAATTTCAATAAAACTTTAGCAGAAGGCCAAGAAGCAAAACTTCCCATAAAACCAATTTTGGGCTGCGAATTTTATGTGTGTGAAAACCACGCCGACAAATCGCAAAAAGACAACGGCTACCACATTGTTATTTTGGCAAAAAACAAAACTGGCTATCACAACCTCGCCAAAATGTCGTCGATTTCCAATACCGAAGGATTTTATTACATTCCGCGCATCGATAAAAATATTATTGAGCAATACAAAGAAGGTTTGATGGTGCTCTCGGGGAATTTATTTGGGGAAATACCGAGCAAAATTTTAAATGTTGGCGAAAAACAAGCCGAAGAAGCTTTGCTTTGGTGGAAGGAACAATTTGGAGACGATTTTTATTTGGAAGTGATGCGCCACAATCAGGAAAATGAAAATCACGTTAATGAAGTGCTGATTGAATTTTCTAAAAAACACCAAGTAAAATTAATCGCCACCAACAATACCTATTACACAAAACAAGAGGAATCAACTGCCCACGATATTTTATTGTGCGTAAAAGATGGCGAAAAAATGGCCACGCCCATAGGAAAAGGAAGAGGTTTTCGCTACGGTTTGCCAAACAACGAATACTATTTCAAAAGTCAGAAACAGATGAAAAGTCTGTTCGCCGATTTGCCTGAAACCATTGCCAATATTCAGGAAATTGTTGATAAAGTTGAAATTTACACCTTGGCGCGAAACGTATTGCTGCCAAAATTTGCCATTCCGCAGGAATTTGTAAATCCGGAAGACGCCATTGATGGCGGCGTTAGAGGTGAAAATGCCTATTTACGCCATTTGACTTATGAAGGCGCCAAAAAAAGATATGGCGAAATATTGACGGATGACATCAAGGAACGTATTGATTTTGAATTGTCTGTCATTAAAAAAACAGGTTATCCGGGCTATTTTTTAATTGTTTGGGATTTCATTTTAGAAGCCCGAAAAATGGATGTTGCGGTTGGACCGGGACGAGGTTCGGCAGCTGGTTCAGTAGTTGCTTATTGTTTGTGGATCACCAATATTGACCCCATTAAATACGACTTGCTTTTTGAGCGTTTCTTAAATCCAGATCGGGTTTCTTTACCCGATATCGATATTGATTTTGATGACGAAGGCCGACAAAGAGTGATTGATTTCGTAATCAAAAAATACGGCGCCAGCCAGGTGGCACAAATTATCACTTATGGCACAATGGCCGCAAAATCTTCCATCAGAGATACGGCGCGTGTGTTAGATTTGCCTTTGTTTGATGCCGACAGAATCGCAAAATTGATTCCGCTGGTAAAACTGAAAAACATTTTTGGGGAAGACGAAAAAAGCAAAGCAATCATTAAAGGTTTAAGGAGTGAAGAATTAGACAACGTAAATGAACTCAGAAGAATCGCTGCCGGCGATGACTTGGCGGCGCAAACCATCAATCAGGCGCGCGCATTGGAAGGCTCGGTCAGAAATACAGGAACCCACGCTTGCGGTGTCATCATTACGCCAGAGAATATTACCAATTTAATTCCGATTGCCACGGCGAAAGATACCGATATGTATGTGACGCAATTCGACAATAATGTGGTGGAAAGTGCCGGCTTGCTAAAAATGGACTTTTTAGGATTAAAAACCTTGTCCTTAATTAAAGATACCCTCAAAATTATTAAAGGAAAACACGGCATTGAGCTGGTTCCGGATGATTTTCCTTTGGATGACCCCAAAACTTATGAACTTTTCCAACGCGGTGAAACCATAGGCATATTCCAATACGAGTCTTTCGGAATGCAAAAGCATTTAAAAGCGCTAAAACCAACCCAATTTGCCGATTTAATTGCCATGAACGCCTTGTACCGCCCGGGCCCGATGGAATACATTCCCTTGTTTATTATGCGTAAACACGGAGAAGAAGCCATTGAATACGACTTGCCGGTGATGGAAGAAATTCTGAAAGAAACTTATGGCGTTACCGTTTACCAAGAACAGGTGATGTTGCTTTCCCAAAAAATTGCTGGTTTTACAAGAGGTGAAGCGGATATGTTGCGTAAAGCGATGGGGAAAAAAATTAGGGAATTGTTGGTGAAATTGAAACCTCAATTTATATCAGGAGGAAAAGCCAACAACCACCCAGAACCCGTTTTGGAGAAAATATGGAAAGATTGGGAGGCCTTTGCTGAATATGCATTTAACAAATCGCATTCTACTTGTTACGCCTATATCGCTTATCAAACCGCTTATTTAAAGGCAAATTATCCTGCGGAATTTATGGCGGCGGTGTTGTCGAACAATATGAGCGACATTAAGCAAATTTCCTTTTTTATGGAAGAATGCAAAAGAGCGGGCATCAAAGTTTTGGGGCCAGACATTAATGAATCTTTTTACAAATTTGCCGTAAATAAAGAAGGTGCCATACGTTTTGGAATGGGTGCCATAAAAGGTGTTGGCGCATCGGCAGTAGCCGCCATTGTTGAAGAACGCAAGAAAAACGGAAATTATAATTCTATTTTCGATTTAACCAAAAGGGTCGATTTGCGTGCTGCCACCAAAAAAGCTTTCGACGGCCTCGCTATGGCAGGAGGTTTCGATTCTTTCTCCAATGTGCACCGTGCACAATATTATCAACCGGATGAAAAAGGCGTTTCTTTTATAGAACGCGCCATTCGTTACGGAAGCAAATACCAGGAAAATAAAAACTCGGCGCAAGTTTCATTATTTGGGGAAACTTCTGAAATTCAATTTCCTGAACCTGAAATTCCGCAGGCGCAAAAGTGGGGAATGATGTATAAATTGTCGCGGGAAAAAGAAATGGTTGGCATTTATATTTCCGGTCATCCGCTTGATGAATTTAGGAATGAAATTGAATATTTCTGCAATTCGACAGTGCGTGTTTTTAAAGAAGATCTCAATAAATATGTAGGTTCTACAATGACTTTTTCGGGAATTTTGACAGATGTGCAGCACAAAACTTCGCAAAACGGAAATGAATGGGGCTCATTTACGGTGGTTGATTACAGCGACAGCCACGAATTCAGGATTTTTAAGGACGATTATTTGAAATTCAAGCCTTATTTGTTTGAAGACGCTTTTCGCCAGATTCGGGTTTCTGTTACTGCCGGATGGCGCAATAAAGACGGCAAACTGTCTGAGCCCAGGGTTAATTTTACCGACATTCAAATTTTACAGGATGTGCTGGAAAAACAAACCAAAAAAATCACCATCAGTTTAGACATCAATAAAATTAACCCACATACAGTGGAAGAAATTCATCAAATTATGAAGAAAAATGAGGGCACTGTTCCGGTAGATTTCATCGTTTACGATTTGGCGGAAAACGTAAAATTAAATCTGCACAGCAAATCCGTGAAAGTGAAGGTGGATAACAATTTTCTGAAAATTCTAAAAAATGAAGAAATCCATTTTAAGTTGAACTAATTTTGTTTCAATTTTCAAGCAGTCAATTCCCTAAACAACTTTTCTAAATTCTTGTTTTTTGTGGTCAGGTTCAAGGTTTTTAAACCATTGTCGTGCGCAAAATCAAAAACGGCCGGACGCATATCTTTTGAAGTGTCAAAGGTCAGTTCCCAAATGGTGTCGTGCACATTATTGGCAGATTTTAGATGGGGAATATTATCTATCAACTGTTTTTCAACTTTATAATCGAATTCAACCTCAATCACCTGTTCCTGATTTCCTGTCAATTCCTTTAGATTTTTATCGGCAATAATTTGTCCGTGGTGAATTAAAATCACCCGGTCACACACCGCTTCAACTTCCTGCAAAATATGGGTAGAAAAAAGCACGGTTTTGTCTTTTCCCACTTCTGTGATCAAGCTTCTTATTTCCGCCAATTGGTTGGGATCCATTCCTGTGGTTGGCTCGTCCAAAATCAACACTTCCGGATTGTGCAACATGGCCGCCGCCAAACCAACGCGCTGGCGATACCCTTTTGAAAGCTGGTTTATTTTTTTATGCGCTTCGGGCGTTAAACCAACTTTTACAATTATATTTTCAATTTCCTCCTTGGGAATTTTATGCACAGCTGCATTAAACTGCAAATATTCCCTCACATACATATCCAAATACAACGGATTGTTTTCCGGCAAATAGCCGATGCTTTTTTGCAATTCCAATTTGTGCGTGGAAACATCAAAATTATTGACAAAAACGTCTCCTTCAGACGCATTGATATAACCCGTGATTATTTTCATCATCGTTGATTTTCCGGCGCCATTCGGACCTAAAAAACCAACAATCTCCCCTTTTTCTATGGAAAAACTCACGTTGTTCAACGCTTTCTGTTCTCCGTATAATTTGGTTACATTTTTAACTTCAATAGACATTTATCAGGAATTTTAACAAAAATACAGTTAATTTATAAATCAGTGCTTAAAGTGCCTATAGTTTGGAGTACTTAACTTAAAAAAATGAGCTTTTCCTGAGTAAAATGGGCTATCTCGAATTTTAATTACGTGTACCAAAAATACAAAAAAAAGGACAAGTTTAAAAAATACGGGTATTTTTGTCCCATATACTTAAACTTATCATATCCCAACAAATCAATTATAGGCAGTTAACTTAACTTTAGGCATTTTAGGCACTCCAAACTTTAGGCACTTATTTTTTTACCTAATTTATCCAAAATTATAAACCTTGTAAACCACATTTATTTTTTAGACCTTTGAAAGCCCATAATGGGCATTTTAAAGATAAATTTTGTCATAACACAAAATCTTGGTTACCTTGTTGAAAGAAGATGTTTTAATGATTATAAACCAATCTAAATGGGCTTTTTTAATGTAATTTTCTGCATTATTTTTCCACTTTTAGCGATGGTTGATAAAGGCTGTGGCTCTTTTATCATCATTTTTATTTTAACATGTTTGGGCTAAATTCCGGGCATTATTGCAGCTTTAATTATTAACAACAATCCCAATAGATGAACCAAGCATCCTAAATTTTGATATACAAAGGAATGATTCATGGCGAACCAGCTAGCAGGCAGCAGCTGTACCAATAAAAAATAAATAGGAAACAGATGAATAAAATTAAGTTAATTGATTTAGGCTTAAAAGATTACAAAGAAACCTGGAATGAGCAGGAAGTGCTTTTTCAGGAAACCATAAACCTTAAAATCGAGAACCGAAAAAACAATACCGCATATAAAACACCAAATTATTTTCTTTTTGTGGAGCATCCGCACGTATATACCTTGGGTAAAAGTGGTGATATCAACAATTTGCTGCTGAACGAAACCCAACTTACCCAAAAAGGTGCCACATTTTATAAAATAAATCGCGGTGGCGACATCACCTATCATGGACCCGGACAATTGGTTGGCTATCCGATTTTGGATTTGGACAATTTTTTTACCGATATTCACAAATACCTGCGATTTTTAGAAGAAGTCATCATTTTAACGCTTGATGAATACGGTATCAAAGCCGGACGAAGTGCAGGCGAAACAGGGGTTTGGCTTGGCGTAGGAACGCCTTTTGCACGTAAAATTTGCGCTTTAGGCGTAAGAACAAGCCGTTGGGTCACCATGCACGGTTTTGCGCTGAATGTAAATACCAATTTGGGCTATTTCGACAATATTATTCCTTGCGGAATTAAAGGAAAATCCGTGACTTCTATGGAAGCCGAATTAAGCAGAAAAATTCCTATGGATGAAGTGAAAGCAAAGATTTTAAAACATTTCTCCACCTTGTTTGAAGCCCAATTTGAGGAAAAATAAAAGAATTACGATTTTTGGATTACGATTTACGATTTAATAATTTTGGATCTTGGATTTTGGATTTTAAGTCTTCGAATTACGATAGCGCGCGCGTAAGAAGAAGATTTGTTTTAGCCCAGCGTTTTAACGCTGGGTTAAAAATAAAATTGAATTGGGTTTTGGCGACATTTTTGCCTTTTCTGCAAAAATGGTGACAAAATTATGGTTTACGATTTTAAATCTTCGACCCTTTTAACTTTCTAAAGCCCAACGCGCCAGCTGGCCCTATCGCTAAAAATGTATACCATACATTTTTTTAACGCTCTGTCCTCCCTTCGGGGGGTAGGGGGCTTTATTCCTCCTCATTAAAAAACACCTTATAAAACATCATTTTCTTGTCTTCATCATAGCCTTTTTCCAGGTATTCGCTGGATGCTTCCGGAGCGTCAATATCGAGTTTTATCACAATGTTGGTGTCTAATTTAATTTCGGTTTTAATTTTTTGCTTTTGCTTTTTGAACACCGCTTCAGAAACCGTAAACTGATTCCGCACCAGCACATCATTCAACGTTTCATATTGCTTTTTATAGTCGTCGAACTTCGACTTTTGTTCCTCGTTTTCCTCAAAAATATTTTCCTTAAAATCGTCGATATTCACCAACTCATTGGTTTTAAAAAAGTCAACAGCCCTTGCCAAAAACGTATTTTTTTCCTGAATTCCGAAATCTTCTTTAATAACCTCTTCAGAAAATTCCTTGCACATTTCCAAATAATTCTTGGTGTGCTGGTTGTTGTCGTCGGCATATTTTATGTTCAAAAAGTTTTGAATCCAGTAAAGCGAGTCGTAATTATTGGTGTCAACGCTCAACACCACTTTTCCTTCGGCATCGGTTGTATTGACAATTAAACAGCCTTTATCCAGTTTTTTGGTGCTGATTCCCTTTTGCACATACACGTCCAAACTGTTGTTTTCCATATGCGTTTGGAAAAAATCGAGTTTGTTTTCAATCTTAAAAATCCCCAACGCCTGCGTAATCACTTCCTTATATTCCACATCTTCAAAAAGCGCCACAATCACATCACCCGTTTTAATTTGCGCCGAATTTGATTGCTCGTACAAGTGATTCACAATATGTCTGGAAACTTCAATAAACGATTCCGCGTCCTTAAAAACCTGGGCTGCATAGCTGTTAATTTCGTTCAATTCAATATTTGCGTGGTGGTTAAACCGGTAGCTTTCCGTTACGGCGCCAAAAGGTTTCAGCAAAAAAGGCTTCATCAATTCGTAGCTTTCCTCATCAAAAGTGATCGCGCTTTCAGAAAAAATATTGGTGGCGCTGTTGAATTTATTTCCCACTTTATGGATAATCAATTTTGAAATAATGGCTCGGGTTCTTTTAATCATCTGTTCGTTTTTAACGTGGCAAATGTATCATTTTAATGGTAATTTTTTGAAGTAATTTCAAAAACAAGGGTGTTAAAATTAGTTATTTGGGCGTTCCTGCCGAAAAGGCAGGCGGGCATTTCGTTTCAATCTTTTTTTCGGATAAAAACCTCAAAAAAAGGATTTTCACTGCATTCCCTAACGCAGTTCAAACTAAAAACGCATAACTTCAATTTACATTTAAAAACCTAACCGCAAAGATTCGCAAAGAAAAAACGCAAAGCGCGCAAAGAAATAGCGGTATTTACAAACGCTTGGCGTTCTTTGCGTAACCCGTTGCGTCCCTTGCGGTTAAAAAACTTATTGAACCAAAATTAATTTTCAAATATTACAACTTTAATTTCAATTGCTCCGGCAGCAACCTGAAAGATTTCCGGTGATAATCGGTGATGCCAAATTCCTTGATGGCGTTACGGTGAAAAAGCGTTGGATAGCCTTTATTTTGTTTCCAGTTATAGTTGGGAAATTCAAGATCCAGCTGTTGCATAAAATCATCCCGATACGTTTTTGCCAAAACCGAAGCCGCCGCAATGCTCATAAATTTGGCATCGCCTTTCACAATGGTAGTGTGCGGAATATTTTTATACGGCTTAAACTTATTTCCGTCAACAATAATATGTTCAGGTTCAATGGATAGTTTTTCAATCGCCAAATGCATGGCCAAAATGGAAGCCTGCAAAATATTGATTTCATCAATTTTCGCCTCAAAAACATAAGAAACGCCGAAAGCCAGTGCGTTTTTTTCGATAAAAGACCTTAAAATTTCACGTTGTTTATCTGTCAATTGCTTAGAATCATTTAACAAAGGATGGTAAAAATCGGCTGGCAACAAAACCGCGGCAGCCACAACCGGACCAGCCAAACAGCCTCTGCCCGCCTCGTCCGTTCCTGCTTCAACCTTATTTTTTAAAAACCATTTTTTAAGCGCCATAAATTGAATTGATAATGTATGATGAATAATTAAAATTTCATCATTCAAAATTTATATTTTATAATTTTTTGCAACGTACGCAATGCACAAAATTAGCGTTAATTCCTTTGGAGAAATCCATAAAATTTACTTTTATTAGATTCAGCTGTTTAAATTTTATTTTTTATCGGTAACAGCTGCTGTTCGCCAATAATCATTCTTTTGCGCATCAAAATTTGTTGGGCTCGTTTGGTTCAAATAATTTACCTTTGTTGCTTTAAATATTTTATGAAAAAATTATTCGCCGTATTATTTTTTGGATTTTATTTAATGGCCATTGACGCTCAAATTATGAGGCAGCAAGAAGGCGGCGGCATTTTTAAAGGTGACAGCACCACGTTTAAAAATGAAGTGCAAATTAAACTTAGCGGAGAAACAAAATATACCGATTACAAAATAATCTCCTTAAAAAACGACACAACCCTAATTGACACTACATTAACCATCGCAAAAGATTATAAATTCAATTATATCAGAAAAGACAATTTTGAATTGTTGCCATTTGCCAATCAGGGACAGACCTATAACAAACTGGGCTATAATTTTAATGACAATTCGCTGTTTCCAACCATTGGCGCAACAGCGAAACACTATAATTATTACAATATTGAGGATGTTTATTATTACGATGTTCCAACGCCAACTTCCGAATTTATGTACAGAACCGGAATGGAACAAGGACAGGTTTTGGACGGATTTTTAACGCTTAATACTTCCCGTCAGTTAAACATATTTATTGCCTATAAAGGATTGCGTTCCTTGGGAAAATACAGAAATACTTTGGCAAGCCACGGAAATTTTAGGGCTTCTTTTAATTACAGCTCAAAAAATAACAACTATTTATTAAGGGGCCATTATATGTCGTTTGATTTGTTAAACAATGAAAATGGCGGATTAACACCTGAATCTGTTGGATATTTTGAAAATAACGATCCCAATTACACGGATAGAGGCCGTTTGGATGTCAATTTTACAAACGCCAATAATATGTTTGAAGGCAAACGCTATTTTTTGGATCAAAACATCAGTCTGTTTTCCAAAGAAAATAAAACCGAAAAACACAATGCAGAGCTGTCGGATAAGTTAAAAGCATATAATTCGACGCTGAAGAAAATTGAAACGCTGAAAAAAGACACGGTTTCCAATTCGATGAAACCGAAAATTGACGCTTCCCAAAAAAAATCAATTTCGCCAAAAGAAATACCTAAAAAAGAAAAAGACACCCTGATAAAACCCAATTTAACAAAAGAAAATCCGGTTATAAAAATTGATGCTTTAGTTAAAGAAACCCCTTTAACGAAAAAAGACACCCTCAAGCTTGATTCAATTCGCGCGGTTAAAATAAAACAAATTGATTCTTTATTAATTGTTGCCGCAACACTTAAGGTTGATTCAAGCCAATTCATCGTTATTGACAAAAATGCAAATTACGGCATGAAACTTGGCCATACTTTTATGTATGAAACCCAGCATTACCGATTCAGACAGGCAGCGGTGAATCCAATTTTTGGTGAAGCGTACGAAAAAAATATCGTTGACCATACCTCCTATCAGAAAATGAATAACGAAGCTTATCTGCAATTTGAAGCGCCGTACGTTGGGATTTTAAGGGCAAAAGCAACTTATTTTAATTATAACTATCACTATAACAGTATTTTATATTTAAATGACCAAACCATTCCCGAAAAGCTGAAAGGAAATGCCATTGCCGTTGGCGCCGATTGGAAAACGAATTTTGGAAAATTATATTTGAATGCTGATGCAAGCTCCATCATTGCGGGCGATTTAACCGGAAATTCCATTAAAGGTTCGGTATTGTTTAAAAAAGACAGCGTTTACAGTTTTAAGGGATTTGCGGAAATCACTTCAAAAACAACAGATTTTAACAAGTTATTGTACCAAAGCGATTACAAAAAATATAACTGGCAAAACAATTTCAAAAACGAGCAAATAAAAAATATTGGCGCCGAATTCAGCTATAAAAATTGGGCAAGCATTAACGCGAGTTATAACCTCATCGACAATTATACCTATTTCGATGAAAATTCTTTGGCAGCGCAAGCCACAGAATCCTTAAACTATTTAAAGGTTACTTTAAGCAATTCCATTACTTTCAGAAAATTTACATTAGACAATACCGTGATGTATCAAAATGTATCAAGCGGAGAATCGTTTTTTAGAGTTCCTGAAATTGTGACCAGAAACACTTTGTATTATTCCAATTATTTATTCAAGGGAAAACCTTTGTACCTGCAAACCGGGGTAACCGTAAAGTATTTTACGGAATTTAACGCCAATGCTTACAATCCGCTTTTAAGTGAATTTGTATTGCAAAACACCCAAAAAATAGGAAATTTTCCTCTGCTCGATTTTTTCGCCAATGCACAAATACAGCGAACGCGCCTTTATTTGAAGGTTGAAAACTTTGGCGCCAGTTTTATAGGCAGAACCTACTATTCGGCTCCAACCTATCCGTACCGTGATTTAACCGTTCGGTTTGGTTTGGTTTGGAATTGGTTTATATAGAGGCCCATCCCCAGCCCTTCCCGAAGGGAAGGGAGTTTGATTTAGATTTATAACATTATGCACAATTAAAAATTTTGAGCTTTCACCTTTAAGCTTTCACCTTTGAACTTTTTAAACCTTTTTAGTCACAAGTTGTTTTATCTTGATGCTGAAGGCGGCAAAAGTCAAGGTCATAATTGGACTTATCCAGTTAAAAATGGCATAAATGGCATAATCTGCCACCGGAACGCCAAGCACGCCGCTTTGATAGGCGCCACAAGTATTCCAAGGAATTAGCGCCGAAGTTACCGTTCCTGAATCTTCCA
>JACUUQ010000284.1 GCA_014859175.1 Lutibacter sp.
CAATTTCGTCAACACTTGCGCCAAGTTGAAGAATATGAACCGGTTTTTGAAGTCCCATAATAATCGGCCCGATGGATACAATTTGGTCAAATTCTTTCATCAATTTATAACCAATATTTGCCGATTCCAAACTTGGAAAAATTAACCCGTTCACTTTTTTGTCGGTTAATCTGGAAAAAGGAAATTTCTCTTTCATTAATTTCGGATTCAACGCAAAGTCGGCTTGTATTTCACCATCCACATTCACTTCCGGATGTCTTCTGTGCACAATTTCAACGGCTTGGGCAACTTTGTCGGCTAAAGGAGAAGGAGATGAGCCAAAATTTGAAAATGACAACATAGCCAAATGGGGCTCAAATCCAAACATTTTCATGGAAAGACTTGTCATGTAGCAAATATTTGCCAATTCTTCAGCGGTAGGTTCAATATTTATGGCGGTATCAGAAAAGAAAATGGGGCCTCTTTTGGTTAACATAATATTTGTGGCCGCAATTCTTTTCACGCCTTTTTCCTTGCCAATTAACTCAATCATAGGTTTTACCACAGTTGGATAAGCTCTTGAATATCCGGTAATTAAAGAATCTCCCTCTCCTTCATTTAACAGCATGGCCGCAAAGTAATTGCGTTCACGCATCAAATTTTGGGCAGTTAAAAGCGTTACGCCATTTCGTTGTCTTTTTTCCCAATATACTTTCGCATATCTGTTTCTTCGTTCTTCTTCCTCGTCACTTTTAGGATCCAAAATTTTTACATCCGCAGTAAAATTGATTTCCTGCATCAACTCTTTTATGATTTTTTTGTTACCCAATAAAATAGGTGTTCCAATACCATCATCATGTATAATTTGGGCTGCTTTTAACACATCCAAATGATCTGCCTCAGCCATAATGATAGTTTTTGGGTTGTCTTTTGCGCGAGACATGAGCATACGCATCAACTTGCTTCCTGTGCCCAATCTTTCGGCCAATCTTTCTTTGTAGGCTTCCCAATCTGTAATTGGTTCTTTTGCAACGCCAGATTCCATTGCTGCTTTCGCAACCGCAGGAGGAACTTCTGTAATTAGCCTGTGATCAAATGGTTTAGGAATAATGTATTCTTTGCCAAATTTAATGTTGGTTTCCCCGTACATAATATTTAAATGTTCCGGAACGGTTTCTTTGGCCAGATTTGCAAGTGCATGAACAGCCGCCAATTTCATTTCTTCATTTATTTTAGTGGCTCTTACATCTAACGCGCCTCTAAAAATATATGGAAAACCAAGCACATTGTTCACCTGATTCGGATAGTCTGAACGACCCGTGGCCATAATAATGTCTTTTCTTGTTGCCACTGCCAAATCGTACTCAATTTCAGGAATTGGATTTGCCATTGCAAAAACAATTGGATCTTTCGCCATGGTCATCAACATTGCCGGTGTTACAAGATCTCCTTTTGAAAGTCCAATAAAAACATCTGAACCAACCATCGCCTCTTCCAGTGTATGTAAATCCTTGTCGGTGGCAAACTCCGCTTTTTGGGCATTTAAATTCGGTGCGTCTTTTCTGATAACTCCTTTGCTGTCGCACATCACCAAGTTTTCTCTTGAAGCGCCAATTGCCAAATACAATCTTGAACAAGAAATAGCTGCAGCGCCAGCGCCGCTCACCACAATTTTAACTTTTGAAAGGTCTTTTCCTGTAATTTCAACCGCATTTTTTAATGCCGCCGCGGAAATGATTGCCGTACCATGCTGGTCGTCATGCATTACGGGAATATCCAATTCTTCTTTTAGTCTGCGTTCAATTTCGAAAGCTTCGGGGGCTTTTATGTCTTCCAGGTTAATGCCTCCAAAAGTGACGGCTATATTTTTTACTGTTTCAATAAATTTCTCCACATCGTGCGTGTCAACTTCAATGTCAAAAACATCAATATCAGCAAATATTTTAAACAACAGTCCTTTACCTTCCATCACCGGTTTTCCTGCCATGGCGCCAATGTCTCCCAAACCTAAAACGGCAGTACCGTTAGAAATAACGGCCACTAAATTTCCCTTTGCGGTATATTTATACACATCATCCGGATTTTTTTCGATGGCCAAACACGGCTCTGCAACACCCGGTGAATACGCCAACGACAAATCGCGCTGTGTTGCGTGTTTTTTTGTTGGAACTACTTGAATTTTCCCCGGACTCGGGTATTGGTGGTATAATAAAGCTTCGCTCTGTTTTTTAGAATCGCTCATAATTTTTGTTAATTTTAAAAATCGTAAGTCACAAAGTTAACCATTATTGAAGTAAAGTAAAGCTAACATTTATCATAGTTAAAAAAATAAATGTTACATAACAAGATAAAAACCATCCTTTTTGAATTTTTAAATGTTAAAAAATTGCAAAAAAACAAATTATAAATGGTTTTTTTTATTAGCAAGACAGGATTACACTTTGGAATTCGAATTTCTGAAATTGCAAATTAATTGTTAATTGAACAGCTACATGTCAAATCAAAACATTCCATTTTCATTGATCATATCAGCAGGGGCAGCTTGTGCAAAATCCCAAAGTTCCACAACTTTATCTGCTTCAAAACGGAAAATATGCATCACGGAATAATCTATATCGTCTTTATTTTGTCTGAAACGAGAGTGAACCGCCACCAAATCGCCGTCTTCCAAAGCGCGTTGAATTTCAAAAATTTTATCAGGGTTTATTTTAGCGTCT
>JACUUQ010000285.1 GCA_014859175.1 Lutibacter sp.
TCAAGATTGTAAGTATAATACCAAAAGATTGCCGCAGTCGCCACTTCATTTCATTGCGAGGCGTTCTGTAGCGATAGCGGCAGAACAACGCGGCAACCTGTCAAGAACTATCGCAATTATGATTGTAGGCACAATAAGCAACAGATTGCCGCGCTCCACTGCGTTTCGCTCGCTCCAGCTCTTCGAAGTCTCCCGACTTCGAACTATTCAACACACAATTTCAAAAGTTGGTCAACTTATTTTAGAAGTTGGTCAACTTATTTCAAAAGTCGGTCAACTTATTTCAAAAGCTGATTAATTTATTTATAAAAACAATGCAAAAAAAAATGAAGGTAAGCACGCTTACCTTCATTTGTAAATATAAAATCAGATCAATTAAGACACTTTTTCGTACTTTACATTGGCCAATAAATTTCTAAATTCACGGGCAGGCCTGAATCTCACATTCAAGCGCTTAATTTTAGATACCGTGAACGACTCAGCAGTATCAACCCCTTCAGCAGAAAGTGTTGTTCTAAATGTCCCAAATTCACCCAATTTAATTATTTTTCCATTTGCAATCTCATCAGGTATAATTTGCAATAAACCTTCCAATACTGCCATAGCATCCATCATACTTACGGTACTTTCCCTGCTTATGCGTTTTGCGAAATCGCGCAAGGTTAACTCTTCTTGGGCTTGTTTAATAGGGTACAATTTATTTTGAGCGGTCAAATCAATAGGGTTGATACGCTCTTTTAACGAGTATTTTATCATTACAATTTATTTTTGTTTTGAACAATTTTAGACAATAGGCAATTGTCCCAAAGCCTTATAAGCTACACACCTTTTATTTGAAAATCTAAGGAACCGTGAATTTCGGCAGTTTGCGGCCGGGCTAATAACGTTGCTCGGCAGTGATTGGTGGCATAAGAATTACTTCATAATTAACTTAACTAAAATTTATGTTAAAATTTTAGGTAGGCTAAAAGAAGTCGTGTAGATTTGTGTATTGATAAAATCTGACGCTTCTTTTAGCGTAACCTTTTAAAAAGTCTTAAAGTTGCCGCTTTAGGACTTTTGTTTTTTATAACGGCAGCAAGTAATCTTTTTGCGTTATTTTCGAAATAAAAAATCTTTTTCTTTTTCGAGTTCCAAACAATGAACGTCATTATTCATATTAAGGCCTTATGCAATAAAAGCCCGTTGGTAAATTTACTGCTTATATAAACTTTAACAGTGTTAAATTTTAATTAGTTAGTAACATATCATTGTCGAAAAGTTATAATTTTTAAACAGTTTTTTTTGTAGATTTTTTATGGAACAGTCACTTTAATTAAGTACGTTTGCACTTTGGTTAAAGAAAGAACCGAAAAAGCTTTTTTAGCTGACATTCAGGCAATTATAAGAATCTACTTATGTTTTCCATTATGCGATGCCTCGTTCCCTCGGCATAACAAATAATTCCGTTTAAACAAAACTTATGGTTTAAACTACTTTTTGTCCTTCCGACGACAGGAGGAATCCCATCACATATTCTCAAAATATGATTTTAAAAACAATCAAGCTCCCTTTCCTTGGGAAAAGCCTGTCCCGTTTTTAGAACGGGAGGTTGGGGATAGGAAAATAAATTCCTATTTTTACCAAAATTTACAACCTGCATGAATACCCCGCTTGTCTCCATTATTATCCCAACCTATAACCGGGCGCATTTAATAGGCGAAACTTTGGATAGTGTGTTGGCACAAACCTATTCCAATTGGGAATAAATTATATTATGTTATATATAGACAAAACTTTTGAACAAGTAAAAGATAAAATAGCTAAACTTTTTATAAGTGATAATTTTATAATTATTATCGGTTTTTTAACAATTTTACCATTTATAGTCATTTCATTTTTTAACAATCCAACAGCTGACGATTTTTGTTATAATTGTAAAAGTAGGGATTTTGGATTTTGGAATGCACAATTGTCTTGGTACAATGATTGGTCTGGAAGATATTTTTCTTCTGCAATTTTGAGTATTAAACCTTTAGTTGCCGACTCTTTTTTAACTTATAAATTAATTCCTGTAATATTATTAATTTCACTATTCACCTCAATTTATTACTTGAGTTCATTATTGTTTTTTAATCTCAAAAAGAGAGATTTTTTTATTTTAACTTTCTTTATAATGACACTTTATTTAATCCAAATGCCATCAATTTCACAAGGAATTTATTGGTTGGCTGGATCAATTACTTACCAATTATCGAATGTTTTAGCGATTTTGTTATTTTGTTTTCTAATAAAACTAATAGAAACCAATGAAATAAAATATTTAATAATCTCAATATTTTTTGCTTTTTTAGTCATTGGTTCAAATGAAGCTTCAATGCTTTTAATTAGCTTCTTAATTGGAGGAATTTTTATTTTAAAATCCATTCAACAGAAAAAGATTAACTACTCAATATTAATATTATTAATTTTTACAGTAATATTTTCTGTAATTGTAATTAAATCGCCTGGAAATTCAATAAGAGCTTCATCTTATCCGAATAAAAATCAAATTTTTTATGCAATTTATAAATCAATTTTAGCTGTTAAAAGTTATTTGGGAATATGGTTGCCTTTTATTATTGTGTTTACATTTATCTTCTATGACTATTTAAACAAAAAAATTGAAATCAAAACTTCAAAAATTTTTAACGTAAATCCAATTATTGTATT
>JACUUQ010000050.1 GCA_014859175.1 Lutibacter sp.
GTATGGTTGTGAAAGAGTCGTGTGCAGCATCAGCCCCGCCAAATGAATCGGTATAATTTTCATCCAAAGCGTAATCAACCGCCGCCAAATAATGGGAAGGAATGATACAATCCGAATCAAAAATGATATAATACTTTCCGGTAGCCAATTCCATTCCGAAATTTCTGCTTGCACCTGCCCCAGTATTTTCTTTAAAATGATATTTTATATCAAGAAGGCCTTCATATTTTGAAACAACTTCATCCGATTTCAAGGTTGATCCATCTTCAATAACAAGCACTTCAAAACCCTTGGTAAAAGTTTGTTTGGTCAGGCTTTCCAACAACGCATCAATTTCTTGAGGCCTGTTATAAACGGGAATTATAATAGAATAAGTAAGGTTCAAAAGTTTATATTTACGGCTAATGTATCCATTTAAAAACAAAAAAAGCACAAATTAAAATATTTGTGCTTTTTTAAAATTCAATTGCTTTTTATTCTTCTTCTTTATCCATAAAAAGTTCCATCACTTCCTGGCTGATTCCCATATTGGAAAATCCTCCGTCGTGAAATAAATTTTGAAGCGTCACTTTTTTTGTTAAATCTGAAAATAGTGAAATTGTATAATCTGCACACTCTAATGCTGTTGCGTTTCCTAACGGAGACATTTTTTCGGCATAATTTAAAAATCCGTCAATTCCTTTAACGCCTTTACCGGCAGTAGTTAAAGTAGGAGATTGGGAAATTGTATTTACGCGCACTTTATGGTCTCTTCCAAAGAAGTAGCCAAAACTGCGAGCAATTGATTCCAAATACGCTTTATTGTCGGCCATATCATTGTAATCCGGGAAAACACGTTGCGCTGCCATATAGGTTAAAGCAACAATACTTCCCCACTCGTTCATGGCGTTTGATTTATACAACACACCCATTACTTTGTGAAAAGAAACTGCAGAAACGTCCCATCCAATTTTAGTGTATTCATAATTTTGGGTGGTGTAATGGTTTCCTTTGCGCACATTTACCGACATCCCTATTGAATGTAAAACGAAATCAATTTTTCCGCCCAAAATTTCCATCGACTTGTCCACCAAATTTTGAATATCTTCCACTGAAGTTGCATCGGCAGGAATTACTTGCGAACCTGTTTTTGCGGCAAGTTCATCAATGGTTCCAAATCGCAAAGCAACCTGTGCGTTTGTCAATACAAATATGGCACCTTCTTCGTGCGCTCTTTCGGCAACTTTCCAGGCAATAGAGTTCTCATCCAGGGCTCCAAAAATAATTCCTTTTTTTCCTTTTAGTAAATTGTACATTATAAAATAGGTATTTGATTATTCTAATTAATTGGCAAATATAGTAATTTCTTAATTCAACAGCTGTTTTGCGTGCTCAATTGCAGTTGAAGTGATGTTTTTTCCCCCCAACATTTCTGCAATTTCGTCAATTCGCTCGCTTTTAGTCAGCTCTTTTAGCTTTGTGACGATGTTATTTTCGATATCTTGTTTGTAAACTTTGTAATGTTGCTTTCCCTTTGCGGCAATTTGCGGTAAATGCGTAATGGTAATCACCTGCATATTTAAGCTCATTTGCTGCATAATTTCAGCCATTTTTTGAGAAATATCGCCAGAAACACCGGTGTCAATCTCATCAAAAATGATGGTTGGCAATTTTAAATATTCAGATAAAATGGCTTTTACAGACAGCATAATTCGCGATAATTCACCGCCTGAAGCAATTTTTTTCAATTCCCCAAAATTAGCGCCTTTATTTGCTGATATAAAAAGTTGTAACTCGTCTTTTCCATTTTGAAAATACTGTTTTGTATGGGTAATCATAAAATTAAAACGGGTATTTTCCATTCCTAAATTCCCAAGGCTGTCTTCCAATTTTTGAACCAATATCGGAATTGCCTTTTCTCTTTCCTGAAATATTGCTTTCGCCAGTTTGTCAATTTTTTCGGCAACACCATTGATTTCGGTTTCTTTTTCCAAAATAGCCGCGGATGAGTTTTCAACGGCATCAACTTTAACAGAAAGTTCCTCCATCCTTTGCAACAATTCATCAATAGTGGTTACCGCATGCTTTTTTTGCAAATTGTAAATCAGTTGCAAACGGTCGTTTAATTTTTGCAATTCCAACGGATCAAAATCTACATTTTCATTAAAATGCTCAATCTCATCTACAAGATCATCAAACTCAATTTTAATGCTTAAAATACGCTGATGAAGTGCTTCATATTCGTTTGAAAATGAAGAAATTCTATGAATGCTTGCCAAAAACGAATTTAAAAGCGTTTGCAACCCGATTTCTTCGCTAAGTGCAAGTGCTTGTGCTTCTGATAAATTCAGTTTTATATCTTCAATATTATTTAATTTATCTAACGACTGTTCAATCACTTCCTGCTCATCAGACTTTAATTTGGCATTTTTCAGTTCTTCGTATAAATGCAGGTCGTATTCGTAACTTTGAACAGCAGTTTCCTGATTTTTTTTGAGTTCATTGAGCCCTTTTGTCAACTGCGTAAATAATTTCAATCCACGTTTGTAAGATTCAATTTTTGGTGCATTGCCTGCAAGCGCATCTATAATTTGAAACTGAAAATTTACATCCGACAATTGGTGTGTTTGATGCTGGGAATGCACATCGATCAGTTTTTCGCTTAAATCCTGCAAAACCTGCAAGGTTGTAGGCGTATCATTCACAAAAGCCCTCGACTTTCCGCTAGGAGAAATTTCTCTTCGGATGATGGTTTCGTTTTCAAAATCAATATCATTTTCTTCAAAAAAACTTTCCAGCTGATAGTTCGAAATCAAAAATTTGGCTTCAATGATGCATTTTTTAGTAGAATCCTTCAAGGTAGAAGTATCGGCTCTTTTGCCTAAAACCAATCCGAGTGCGCCCAATAAAATTGATTTACCGGCGCCGGTTTCACCGGTTATAGTAGATAAATAATCCCTGAAATTAACAGACAAGCTATCTATTAATGCATAATTTTTTATGGAAAGATTTGTAAGCATTCTTGAAATTTAATGTTAAGAATTTACTTGATGTCGTTCCACTTAGCCGCGTTAAGAGGTGAAATTTTGAGTAAGTCTTCTTTTAGTTTAAAGGCATCATAATTCGGTCCGTCAGAAAAAATTGAGACAATTTCATCAGCTTTCGCATCCATAAATACCCGCAATAAAACGGCATTCGGCCTCGAATCATATATGGTTTTTAACATTCCTATAGCCGAGGCAATTTTTTGTTTCGCGTTTTTTTTGTCAAGATGCATCACATCCAATCCTTTTAAATGATAGGTATATAATGATGAACGAAATAAACTGTAAGTTGGCGCCAAAATATTGTCAACTAAGGTAAACCTGGATTTGGTACCGTCACTTTGATTCCACCCAAAATACCCGCTTTGTTGCGATTGCACCACAATATTTTGCGCTTTGGTAAAATACGCAGTGCCACCATTTAATGAAAAAGTATCGGCATCCATTCCCAAAATGGTATATACATAAAATGAAATAATGGAACTCAAATTGGATTCGAACTGGTTTTCATTAAACTGCAATGGTTCATACTCAACATATTTAAAGGAAAAATTATCATCCTTAAAATTAAAAACCGGCGTTAAATAGGTTGAATTATAAACCGGTCGTGATGACTGTATTTGAATATGACCCTTAAAATCGTCACCTGATTGCTCCAAAATTGTTAGCGTAAAATTACAATTAATACGTTCTTGCGGCGAATAATTAAAATTTGTCCAACGTTTTTGATTCACAAATTCATTTATTGAATTCTCTAATGTTTTAAAAATTTGTTTGTTTGATCCCGGAA
The DNA here is from genome assembly GCA_014859175.1 of Lutibacter sp. Taxonomy (GTDB): domain Bacteria; phylum Bacteroidota; class Bacteroidia; order Flavobacteriales; family Flavobacteriaceae; genus Lutibacter. The sequence goes on from JACUUQ010000050.1 coordinate 3,814, forward strand.
TTTTATCGGCATTCACAGCAATGGTGCACTTTAATTCCTGTGCATTCAGCTGGACTGTAAAGAAAAGAACACTAAGCAGTTGAACTATTTTACGCATAAAATCTGATTCAAAATTACATTAAATATATCTTCGGCGACCTCAGCTTTAGATTTTAGACTAAATTCTGAAATTTTTTCGGATTTATCAATGATTGTAACCTTATTTGTTTCTTTTTTAAATCCGGCACCTTTATCTTGAAGTGAATTTAACACAATTAAATCCAAATTCTTCTTTTTTAGCTTAACAATCGCATTTTCAAGCTCATTATTTGTTTCCAACGCAAAACCCACTAGAAATTGATTGGATTTAATTTTTCCCAATGAAGCCAATATGTCTTTGGTTTTCACCAATTCAATGGTCAAGGTATCGGATGATTTCTTTATTTTATTTTCTGCGACTTCTTTTGGTTTGTAATCGGCCACGGCAGCAGAAAGAATCGCAATATCAACAGTTCCAAAATATTTATGGACTTCGTTATACATTTCTTCGGCGCTAACCACATCAATTCTTTTTATCAAAGAATGTGACACCGATTCATTTGAATTTCCTGTTATCAAAAAAACATTGGCGCCTAAATTGGCAGCTTTTTTGGCCAATTCAAATCCCATTTTTCCGGAAGAATGATTTCCTATAAACCGAACAGGATCAATGGCTTCATAAGTTGGTCCCGCTGTAATTAAAACTTTTTTGTTGTATAAGGGCAATCCTTGCACAATCTCATTTTCAATAAAAGAAATGATATTTTCAGGTTCTTCCATACGGCCTTCCCCCACCAAACCGCTTGCAAGTTCACCGCTTGCGGGCGGAATAAAAACATTTCCGAAACTTTGCAGTTTTTCTATGCTTTTTTTAGAGGCTGGATGCCGATACATATCCAAGTCCATCGCAGGCGCAAAATAAACTTTGCATTTGGCCGATAGATAAGTGGCCAACAGCAAATTATCGCAAACACCATTCGCCATTTTAGAAAGTGTATTTGCAGTTGCAGGCGCAATGAGCATATAATCTGCCCACAAGCCTAAATCTACGTGGCTGTTCCATTGGTCGTTTTCTTCGTCGCCTTTTTCAAAAAAGGTAGAATAAACCGGATTTTTAGACAAGGTAGAAAGTGTAAGCGGCGTAACAAAATCTTTGGATGCAGGTGTCATCACAACTTTTACCTGCGCGCCCGATTTCACAAAAAGTCGCACTAAATGAGCTGTTTTATAAGCAGCAATACCGGCGGTAACGCCCAATAGTATTTTTTTACCGCTTAAAATGGACATTTAAACTTGAGGTTCTTCCGGATTTCTGTAATAAATTTTACCGTCTAACCATTCTTGCACGGCAAGTGCTGTTGGTTTTGGCAATTTTTCATAAAATTTAGAAACCTCAATTTGTTCTTTATTTTCAAAAACCTCATCCAAACTGTCAGTATACGTAGCAAACTCCTCTAATTTTTCAACCAATTCATTTTTTAAATCGATGCTGATTTGGTCGGCTCTTTTTGCTATAATGGTAATCGCCTCATAAATATTGTTTGTTGGCGCTTCAATTTTATTTTTGTCGTAAGTAACAGTTGTGTTCGGTGCTTTTGTGTTTTTATAATCCATTAGTTTTGCGTTTTTATGACGGTTATGGCATTTAATTCATTGCTTAATTCAGCAATCAATTTTTTGGTTTCCTCTAAATATTTTGATTCAGGGAAATTTCTTTCAAATCGCTGATGCACTTTTATGGCTTCATTAATTCTTTCTTCCTTTTTTTGAACAATACTTTTTATACCCAAATAATAAGCCGATTTAAATTTCAGATACATCGCTTCTTCTTTATATGAAGTGCCTAAATAATCTGAAAGCAAATTGTCAAAAGCGACCATTGCCGCCGTATAATCTTGGGTGTGATAGTATTGTTTGGCAATCTCAAAAGATTTTTTCTCCAATTTATGCGTTAATTCCTTTATGTTTTTATTGGCATCAGGAACTTTATCTGAATCCGGAAATTTAAAGATAAAAGTTTGAAGTGCCGTAATGGCTTCCTTTGTGTCTTTTTGGTCTAAACTATAAACCGGCGATGCCAAATAATAGCTGTAAGCCGACAAATAAGCGGCTTCTTCAACCTTTGAACTTTTTGGATAACTTTTTACAAATTTATCAAAATAATACGCCGCCAAACTATATTGTTTGGTGTTGTAATGTGCCTGGGAAACCATATATTGAATGCGTTCCATTTGAGGTTTTCCCTTATAACTGGGCGTTATTTTCTCAAACAATTGTATGGCTTTCGTGTACTTTTGCTCATCATACATTTTAACAGCCATCAAATATTGCTCTTCACTGGTTCCTTTATTCAACACTTTTTGGTATTCACCGCAAGATGAAAAGCCCAAAGAGACTAACAAAATGAAAATATAAATCTTATTTTTTTGCATTTGGCAAAATTAGTTATTTATTATGGATTATTAAAATGATTTTTCACCTGACTATGAACCACAAAAATAACGCGCTTTTCCTATAAATAGTGCCCGTAAATACTAATTGTTTGTTAATTATTAGGCTGGTGGCGCCGCAGCGCTTGTAACGGTAAGTCGTTTAATATCATTGTCAAACAAGTATAAACCGCCTTTATCGTCGCCAATTAAATTAATTTTATCCAAAATAGTTCTTGCCTGTGCTTCTTCTTCAATTTGTTCGGCAACATACCACTGTAAAAAGTTATGGGTAGCGTAATCTTTTTCTTCCAAAGAAATATGCACCAATTCGTTAATACTTTGAGAAACAAAAACTTCATGTTTAAACAATGTTTCAAACATGTTTTTTATGGAACCAAATTCCAATGCCGGCGCACTTAATTCCGAAACCAGGGCATGGCCGCCTCTCTCGTTTATATATTTAAAAAATTTAAGCATATGCAATCTTTCTTCATCAGATTGTGCATACATAAACTGAGAAACGCCCTCCAAACCTTTTACTTCCGACCATGAAGCCATGGCCAAATATATTTGAGAGGATTCTGCTTCAATTCTTATTTGCTTGTTTAAAACGGATTGCATTCTTTCTGATAACATACTTTTTTATTTTTAATATTGTTTTAAAATAATTTTACGGTAAAATTAAAACCAAATAACTCTTTTTCTTTTTAAATTAGTAGGTTAAAATTGAAAAAAATTCGATTTAATTCCAATAAATACAGCCATTTAACTATTGTTATTTTGGGCGTTACCCGCCAGCTGGCGGGTCGGGCTTTTCGTTACAATCTTTTTTACTTCGCCGAAAAGGCGAATCAAAAAAGGATTTTCACTTTAATCCCTAACGCAAATACTGCTGTAAATGAAACTTCGCCATAAATTGTAATTACTGATTTCTCCCTGTTAAACACTAATTATTAGCGACAAAGTTAGTAATTTTTTGTTGTAAATCATAAGAAGCATTTACCAAAGGCAGTCGCACATTATCTGAGCAAATTCCCAAACTTTTCAGAAGCGCCTTTATTCCTGCCGGATTTCCTTCTTCAAAAATATAATCGATGCAATCCATCACTTTGTAATGAAGTTCATTGGCTTTTGCTACATTCCCTTTTAATCCATGTTGAATCATTTCTGAAAAATCTTTAGGCAAACCTTGACCGATTACAGAAATTACCCCAGATCCACCCGCCAAAACCATTGGTAAAGCAATCATATCGTCGCCTGAAATAACCATGAAATCTTTTGGCTTGTGCTGAATTAAGCGCATTGCCTGCACTAAATCTCCTGCGGCTTCTTTGACCGCGACAATATTTTTAAAATCATTGGCCAGTCTTAAAACTGTTTTTGCCTCCACATTTTTTGCGGTTCTTCCTGGCACGTTGTAAACAATAATAGGCAACGGACTTGCTTCTGAGATGGCTTTATAATGCTGATAGATACCCTCTTGCGTTGGTTTGTTATAATAAGGAGACACTGAAAGTATGGCTGAAAATGCCGATAAATCGGAATTTTTAATTTCATTTACAACCGCCATCGTATTATTGCCGCCAATGCCAATCACCAATGGAAGTCGGCCGTTATTGGCTTTTATGACGGTTGCTTTAACTTGCTCTTTTTCTTCTGAAGTTAACGTTGCCGGTTCACCGGTGGTTCCTAAAACCACCAAATAATTGACTCCATTTTCTATTTGAAAATTAACCAAACTTTTTAACCCTTCAAAATCAACCGATTTATCTTCATTAAATGGCGTAACCAATGCAACTCCGGTTCCTAACAATTCTATCATTGTACAATCTTTAAAATGACTAAATATTTTATTAATTCTTCATGGAACAAATCAATCTCATCTGGCTCGCATCGTATCAGCAAATCATACAGCCGTTTGTCCATATGCGCAAAACCAACGCTAAAAGCGGCTTTGCATTGCAATAGTAGTATGTTGAGATACACATTGTCAACTTTGCTGTAATTAATTAACAAATCGTAGTTATTTGTTAAAATATTTTTTAATTTTTCATTGTCAATTTTACCATACCAACTAAAATCTTTTGGGGAAATAATATCGTCTGCCGTCACATCTTTCCTCAATTTTCTTTGAAAAACAACCACTTTTACAGCGCTTTCAGAAATTTTTAACAAAGTTGCAAGTTCCCGCACTACAAGCTCTTTTTCTATATTGTCATCAAAAAAAACAAGTACTTTTTTAACTTCGCCAAACGGACTTTTATGTTCGTTTTTGAGGAAACTTGGTAACGTTTTCTTAAAAAAAATTTGATTGCTTTTTCGTTTAAATCCTGTAAAAATCATCTATATTTACCATTGTGAACACAAATTTAATTAAAATCATCAGTATAGCAACAATGAAAAAATTTATAATTTCAGTTATTATTTTAACAGCACTCTTTAGTTGTAAAATTAAACCTCCGCAACTAATTCGAATTGAAGGTAAACAAACGGCTATAAATGAAACCATTGCCGCTGACAAAACTTTTGAAAATACCATTAAACCTTATAGAGAAAAGGTTGAAAAGGAAATGACCACAGTGATCAGCTACACACCAAAAGATTTGTACAGAACCGATGGCGATTTGGAAAGCAGTTTGGGAAATTTGATGGCCGATTTGTGTTATAAAAGAGCAAATCCGGTCTTTAATTCAAGAACCGGAAAAAATATTGATTTTGCCCTATTTAATTATGGCGGTATCAGGGCAGGAATTTCACAAGGCAATATCACCAACGAAAGCGCCTTTAATTTGATGCCTTTTGAAAACAGTTTGGTGGTGGTTGAACTCACCTCGGAAAAAATAAAGGAATTGGTAAATTACCTGATTGAAGAAAATAAAGCGCACCCGTTATCAAAACAGTTAAATTTGGCTGTTACAGAAAAAGGCTACGACTTAAAAATTAACGATGCTGCCCTTGACAACGCCAAAAACTATTTTGTTTTGACTTCCGATTATTTGCAAACCGGCGGAGACAATATGAATTTCTTTAAAGATCCGGTGACTGTTCACAAACTTGATTATAAAGTCAGAAATGCCATTATCGATTATTTTAAGGAAACTGATACCATAGAAATTTCTTTGGATGGAAGATTCAGAAATGAAAAAACACTAAAAAATTAGGCAGATGAAGAGAAGAAATTTCATACAAAAATCGACAGCAGCAACTGCTTTTTTAACGCTTGGCGGCCTTTCATTGCAGTCATTCGCCTCGAAAAACAGCAAACACATTACCATTTTGCACACCAATGATGTGCACAGCCATATTGATCCATTTCCAAGCACTGACAGCAGATATGCAAATATGGGCGGTGTTGCGCGGCGTGCCACTTTGGTTGAAGCCATTCGCAAAGAAAATCCGAACACCTTATTGTTGGATGCCGGAGATATTTTTCAGGGAACGCCTTACTTTAATTTTTACGGCGGCGAACTGGAATTTAAATTGATGAGTATGATGAAATATGATGCGGCGACCATTGGGAACCACGATTTCGACAATGGCATTGACGGATTGTTAGCGCAATTGCCTCACGCACAATTCGACTTTTTGTCGGCCAATTACGATTTTAAAAACACCGTGTTAAATACCCCCATAAAACCTTATAAAATTTTCATAAAAGACGGTATTAAAATTGGCGTTTTCGGATTGGGAATTGAACTTAAAGGCTTGGTCGATCCAAAAATGTATAAAGAAACCATCTATTTAAACCCGTTAGAAATTGCACAGGATATGAGCCGTATTTTAAAAGATGATGAAAAATGTGATTTGGTGATTTGCCTGTCTCACCTTGGCTATCATTACAAAAGTGATAAAATAAGCGATTTGGCGCTCGCCTCAAAAACAAAAAACATCGATTTAATCATTGGCGGCCACACCCATACTTTTTTGCCCAAACCAACAATCGTAAAAAATAGTGCTGGCGAAAATGTTTTGGTAAACCAAGTTGGCTGTTACGGGCTAAATTTAGGAAGAATAGATTTTTATTTCGACAGCGATAAAAATTTGGCAAGCAAAGGAAAAAGTATCATTGTTTAAAATAAAAAAAGAAAATGCGCATAGAAACAGATTTAAAATTAGGCTTTACTGATGTTATGATTCGTCCGAAACGTTCAACGTTAAGTTCGAGATCCCTGGTTAGTTTAGACAGAGAGTTTACTTTTTTGCACAGCAACTACAAATGGAGCGGCATCCCAATTATGGCCGCAAATATGGATACGGTCGGCACGTTTGAAATGGCAACGGCATTAGCAAATCATAAATTGTTTACCGCAATTCACAAACATTATTCCTTGCCAAAATGGAAAGAGTTCATGCAAACTGCCGGTAATCATTTAACCGATTATATTGCTGTAAGTTCAGGAATAGGTTCTGCCGATTCAAAAAAATTGGCTGCCATATTTAGCCAGCATCCGCAACTTAAATTTATTTGCCTTGATGTTGCGAACGGCTATTCTGAACATTTTGTGAATTTTGTAAAAAAAACCCGAGAACAATATCCCGATAAAATAATCATGGCCGGAAATGTGGTCACTGGTGAAATGGTGGAAGAATTGTTATTGGCAGGCGCTGATCTGATAAAAGTTGGCATTGGTCCCGGTTCAGTTTGTACCACACGAGTTAAAACCGGCGTTGGTTATCCGCAATTATCTGCCATCATTGAATGTGCTGATGCGGCTCACGGATTGGGCGGACAAATAGTTTCCGACGGCGGCTGCAAAATTCCGGGCGATGTGGCTAAGGCTTTTGGCGGCGGTGCCGATTTTGTGATGTTGGGCGGCATGTTTGCCGGACATACAGAAAGCGGCGGAAAAATTATTGAAATTAACGGCGAAAAATTCAAACAATTTTACGGCATGAGTTCTGAAACTGCGATGAACAAACATGTGGGCGGCATTGCGGAATACAGGGCTTCTGAAGGTAAAACTGTTGAAATCCCCTTTCGTGGAGCGGTTGAAAATACCGTTCAGGATATTTTGGGCGGATTGCGATCAACCTGTACATATGTTGGTGCCAGCAGGTTAAAAGAACTGACTAAAAGAACCACTTTTATACGTGTTCAGGAACAGCATAATGAAGTTTTTTCTAAATAACATGGTAAAAAAAAAATTACTCGCCACAATCACAAATTAAATTATCAGAATAATTTTTTTTCACTAATTGAATGGTTTTTGTATATGGGTAACCTCCGCCAATACCTAGATTTTCAATACCTATTGAATAGAAGCAGTTAAATGAAATAGTGCTGTTCACCTTTAAATCGTTAGGATTACAGTATTCATTAATTGTAGAATTACATTTAGTTTTTGTTAAGTCACTAATAACTTCATTAAGAATATAATTAACATCAACATTATAGGTTTTTGCCAGTTCCGTATCTAAAAAGTCCACATATCTGCCGCTTGGTTGTCCCTTTCTAATGATTGAATCTTTTAGAATTGTAAATTCGTCTAAAAAAAATGATTTTAAATCTGCTATTTTTACAAAATTTTCATCTTCTTCAAAATCCAAATTATTGTACAAATCAGTGAATAATCTTGTTTTTAAATCAAAATATTCAGGAATCAAAGCTTGCCTCCGTTTATCTACCCAAACTTCATGGGTTAAATATTCAAACCCTAACAGAACCCTTCCTTTATTATCGGCATATTTAGAAGTTACTAAAGTGATATCAGCAGATTTAGCCAATAAATATACACCTGAATTTTTGCTGCCCGGCAAAGGTATTTTATAAGGTTGTGCCAATATCCACTTTCCTTCAAATGCGCTGCTTGGACAATATTCCTGCACTTCATTCTCATTTAAAAATCCCAAATAGGTAGTTTTATTATCTGTTTTATTAAAAAACGGACTTAAAGGATGCTTATTATGAGAATTAATTGATTCTGATGGAAAGGAGCCTTTTGCGAAATAATAACCTATAATTAAACCGAAAATTAAACAGATAAAAATTAAACTTATATATAATTTTTTTTTGCTCTGATTGGCACTAAAAGCTTCAATACCTTTATTTTTATTTTTGGCCAATTCCTTTTTTAATTGTTTGCTCTCTTTTAAAACACGCTGATGTTCTGTTAATTGCTCAATATTTCTAATAGACCTCATGTACATTCCCTCCGTTGCAGAACCAGAGATTAATTTGCTGAACTGGCTAGAACTAATGCATAAATCTGAAGATATTTTACCGAAAGAAGATGTGCCAAATTTAGATACAATTGGGTGAAATTCACCATATAAATCTGTTAACTTTTCTTTAAAAATATCTTTGAGATTCCCTTCCATTAGTTACGTTGTTAATCTTTATAAACCTTTTATTAAATAGTGTAAAAGCGTGTAAAGCTAAACAAAAAACTATAAAATGGTGTAAACACCCTATAATTCTATAAAAATAAAATTTAGTTTAGCCCAACTTAAATGTAAAAAAACCAAAATTATAACCATTGATTGTGTTAAATAATTATACAATTGTTATAAAAATCAAATTAACCAAAACAAATTAATAATGAAATCAACAAAAATTCTCTTTCTTTTACTTTTCATTGCCAGCTCAAGCTATTCACAGAGTAACAAACTCAAATTAAATTTAGATGAATCGGGCAAAACCTATATAAAAGCATCTGTTAGCATGCAATTATGGGCAAGATACTTTGACACAAACCCCGGGACTACTATCAGTGGTGAAAGCGCTGATAATGTATTTGACCTATCTGTAAGAAGATTAAGAATGGGTGTTTCAGCACAACTAACCCCTAGATTGTATGTTTATTCTCTATTTGGAGGAAACAACATTAATGCTGCAACTGAAAAAGATTTTCAATTTGAGGTTCTTGATTTATTTGCTGAATACGAATTTGCAAAAGAATTTTCAGTAGGTATGGGAGAATCCGGATGGGAAGGATTAAGCAGGTGGAATGTGCGAAGCAGCTCGTCATTAATGGCTGTAGATGCCCCATTATTTTCTTTATTAACCGTCAATAAAAACGATGATAATGGAAGAGGATTAGGTATTTGGACAAAAGGACAAGTTGGTAAATTTGATTATATTCTTTCGCTCAAAGATCCTGTACAATTTGGTGTTATTTCCACAGAAGGAAAAATAGATTTTGCTAAAAACAAACCCAGAAAAAGAATATCAGGGTATGTTAAATATGAGTTTTTAGATAATGAAAGTAACAAATCACCATATAGTGGCGGAACAGGTACATATGTTGGCACTAAAAATATTTTAAACTTAGGCATAGGTTTTATGAATCAGCCTAAAATGACTTCACAACTCGTAAATGGCGAAGAAAAGTTTTACGATTTTAAAAATTGGGCAGTAGATTTATTCTATGACGCTCCTATCAATAAAGAAAAAGGAACTGCAATTACTTCTTATTTAGGATATTACAATACTGATTTTGGTCCAGATTACATTAGAAATGTGGGTTCAAATGATATTACTTCAGGTGGCACCTCATTTAACGGAAGCGGTAATGATTTTCCAATGATGGGAACAGGAAGCACACTGTTTTTTCAATTAGGATATTTACTGCCCAAAGCTAAAAATAATAGCCAACTACAACCAAATATTGCCATCCAATATTCTGATTTTGATGGCTTAGATGATTCAATGATAGTTTATGACTTAGGAATAATCTGTTATTTTAAAGGACATAGCAACAAACTGTCTTTAGGTTACCAAAACAGACCTGTGTACCAAAGCCTCAACAATCAGCTAAAGGTTGATGAACGAAAAGGAATGTTTGTATTACAATATCAAATTGAAATAAATTAAAAAAACACTAAGATTATGGCAACTTTAGAGCATACAACAAAAATTAACATGAAATTAATAATCGTAGGGCTACTTGTGTTTTTCGGCTTTATTTTCTTTGTAGACTTACAGCCTGGAAAGCCAGAAGTTACATATACTGCGGCTATTGCGATGCTTATGGCTTTTTGGTGGGTTACTGAAGCATTACCAATTGGTATCACATCATTTCTTCCCATCATTTTATTTCCTGCACTTGGGGTTTTAGATGGTAAAGATATTTCAAACGCTTATATCAACTATGTAATCTTTTTATTTATTGGAGGTTTTGTTGTGGCTTTGGCGATGGAAAAATGGGAACTTCATAAGCGTATTGCATTAAAAATATTATCAGTTGTTGGTGGTAGTCCATTTAGAATTATGTTAGGATTTATGTTAGCATCCTCATTTTTATCAATGTGGATGTCAAATACCGCAACAGCTATGATGATGCTTCCTATTGCCTTTTCGGTAACAGCAGCTTTAGAAGAAGTGTATGGAGAAGGAAGAATGAGTTCGTTTGCGGCAGGTTTGCTACTAAGCATTGCTCATGCTTGCTCCATTGGAGGTATTGCAACACTCGTGGGTACTCCTCCTAATTTATCATTTCTAAGAATCTTCGAAATTATTTATCCTGAAGCTCCAGAAATTTCATTTGGGCAATGGCTAACTTTTGCTTTTCCAATTACGGTTATGATTTTTATTTTTTCATTGCTATTGTTATACTTCACCTATAAACCTAAAGGAAAAATTGAAAAATTAGACAAATCATTCTTCAGAGACAGATATAAAGCCCTTGGAAAAGTGACGACCGAACAAAAGCGAGTGTTTGTGTTGTTTGTTACCTTAGCCTTATTATGGGTATTCAGAGCTGATCTTAATATAGGATTTACAACTATTCCAGGATGGAGCTCTATATTCAAAAATCCAAAATTTTTAAATGATGGTACTGTTGCTATTTTTGTAGCAATGTTATTATTCGTTATTCCTTCAACTAAAAAGAACGAAGGTTTAGTAGGTTGGAAAATAATGTTGAAAATACCTTGGCATATTGTATTCCTATTTGGAGGTGGTTTTGCTTTAGCAAAGGGATTTATAGATTCAGGTCTGTCAAATTATGTTGGAGGTCTTTTAAGCGGGACAAAAGATATGTCACCAGTTGTGCTTGTGGGGACTTTAACGGCATTAATGTCTACACTTACGGAGTTTACATCCAACACTGCAACCACCGAAATGATGTTACCTATTATTTCTGGTTTAGCAACCGAAATTAGAGTGAATCCATTATTAATCATGATTCCTATTACATTAGCGGCATCCATGGCTTTTATGCTTCCTATAGCAACACCGCCAAATGCCATTGTATTTGGTACCGGAAAATTAAAAATGATTCAATTAATAAAAACAGGCTTCATTATCGACATCTTTGCAACCATTATTATTGTACTCATGACTATAATATGGGGTACTGTTATTTTTGATATTGATCCAACTGTTTTTCCGGATTGGGCAGAACAAACTGTTAAAACTATTAAACACTAACTTCAGTAAATTTTACTTTGTTTCTAAAAACGTCTTGTTTTCTTTGCAAGGCGTTTTTTTTATCATAGAAAGGAAAATTAAATATTGCGCCACCACATAGGTGATCATCACAAATACTTCAATAATATGGACCGGACTGTAAAATTTATTGATGGCCAAAAGTGAATCTGAAATCATAAAAATAACCGCGCCAAAAAGCATTAATATAGACTTTTTTGATTTCGTGTTCAAAAAATCAAGCAAGGAAACTGCACCAAACGTCGCTATCGTTAAACCGTAAATGACCACTGGCCATAACATTTCATGAAGTGAATCTTTTAGGGTAAAAATCAGGAAACTAAACACTGCCAAAAATGGAATGGCAGAAAATAGTGCCTTTAAAAATTTGACCTCCTTAATTCTGGAAATCACGATTTTTATAAATAGAATATGCGCAATCAAAAAAGAAATCAACCCTATTTTAAAAGGAAGTTGCCCTGAGTACATTAAAAACACATCTCCAAAAAAAGAAAAAATCAACGCTGTGGAATACCATTTATTTGTGTCAACAACAGAGCTTGTGTACAAAAATAACAGCGTCAACATGATAAAGGGCTTAAATACGTAGAGCAGACTTTCTATATTAAAGATAAGTCCTATAAGGTCTAAAACAGAAACTAGGACAAATGCAAAAAGCGCAATTTTTTTAACCATTTTAAA
>JACUUQ010000051.1 GCA_014859175.1 Lutibacter sp.
TTCGCAATTTTTAAAGCTAACGTTTAATCACTCCAGTTGAAAAATCGTAAATCAATTTGCGTTAGGGATTATAGTGAAAATCCTTTTTTGATTCGCCTTTTCGGCGAAGTAAAAAAGATTGTAACGGAAAGCCCGACCCCGCCAGTTGGCGGGGGAACGCCCTAAATATTTAGCTAATAATTACTGTATTTATTAGAATTAAGCCTTTATTTGTTATTTTGAACTTAATTTTATTTAATACTTCCCAGCAAACCTCCCAATTGTTTAAGTTGTTGAGAATCGCCATCTAATTTAATTTCTTGGGCCATGTTCATAATATCGGCAGGATTCATATTTTCCCCAAGAACTCTCACCAATGCAAATCCTCTTTTGCTGTCGGAGCCAAAAATAATCATTTCATCAATGGCATCTTCAGTGCCCAAATAATTTACAGTGACATTTCCATCTGCAGTTTTTATGCGCATCAATTGTTTGTAATCTGGGTTTTTTAAAATTTCATTGACTTTTTCCTTTTCGGCATCAAACATTTCCTGATTGTTTTCATCAATTTGTAAGGCTAAAAAATTGACCTTTTTTATGGTTTTTAAGGTGTTTTTAACTTCCTCAGTAACATTTTCGTCTTTTAGCTCAATAATGTTTGCCGGCAAATCAACAGAAATAAACGCATTGTTTTCTTTACTGTCCACATAATATTTTTGCAAAGATGGCTTTGTGTCACAGGCAACTGTTAAAATTGCTGCCGTAAAAGCGACCATTGAAACTTGTAAAAATGTTTTCATCGCTGTAATTATTTATTTTTTAGTTGTTTGCTGCTGTTTGGAATATGGGCTTCGGTAATTTCAGAAACTTTATTTAAGTCAATTTCACCGGTTAAGGATAGCACAACCGCTTGCTTATTGGCTTTATTTGTTATATCATTCACAAACATTAACAACTCACTTACATGATTGTCGTCTTTACCCGGGCGAATATAAATTTTAACGTTGGCATCTTTGTCTTTAACACGCATCAATTCAACAAGTTTTGAAGTTTTCAAATATTTTGAGACTGTTTCTTCCATTTGACCGGCAATTGCAGCGCTTTCTGTGGTAAAAACTTTTAAAGATTCTAAGCTTTGTACCATTTCAACATAAGCTTTGGATTCTGGCGTATTTCCTTTAAATTTACTCATCATTTTAAAAGCCTCTTTATTTACGATAACTGAGGTTACATCATCCATTGCTTCAAATTTGTCGAAAATAGAAACTTGCGCATAGTTTATGAATGGCAAAAAGGCAAGGGCGATTATAAAAATTATTTTTTTCATTTTTTTGTTATTTAGGTTGTTTAAAAATTTTGTTTGTGGTGTTTTCAAACGCTTGCAATTCTGAAATTGCTGCAGTTCCTTTGTTTAAATTGGCCGAAAGCAAAGTAAAAGCATATTGCGTTTCCTCATAAATTTTTTCGGCTTTTGCTTGTTGGTTTTTTTGATACCCGGTGTACACACTTACCAATAAAACTGCTGAGGCCGCTACAGAGTACCATTTCCAATTCAGTTTTCGACTTTTTAATTGAATGGTTTTTGTAAATTTCTCTTTTTTACTGGCTGAAAAATAGCCGAACATTTCTCGGTATTCTTCTAAATGTGGCGCTACATTATCTCCTGAAAAATAAGTTTTTAATTCATTTTCTTCGGCGATGGAAGTTTCAGCTTTCAGGTATTTTTCCAACAACTTTTCTATATTAACCAATTCCATAATTGTGTTGTTTTATTAATTGTTCTTTAATTGTTTTTCTCGCTCGTGATAGTGAAACTCTTATTGCGGTTGGCTGCATGTTCAGCATTTCCGCTATTTCATCAAATTCATATTGTTCAATATCTCTAAGCTGCATAATAATTTTTTGTTGCTCCGGTAAGTTCTCCATCAATTTATGAACCAAACTTACACTGTCATTAAGTTCTACCCTTTTATCTAATGACGTTCCACCTTCTTTATAGTTACTGTGAACCAGCGATAAATTATTTGCCTGCTTCGATTTTAACCGGTCAAAACAATAATTCTTCGTCATCGTCATCGCAAAAGCCTCAATACTGTTGTATTCGCTTAATTTCGACTTGTTTTTCCAAAGCTTAAAATAAAGCTCTTGGGTGGCATCTTCCGCCTCTTCTGTTGAAATCAGCAGTCTTTTCGCCAATCGAAAGACTTTATCTTTAAAAGGCATTACTTTTTTTAAAAACGCTGACTGATCCATTTTAAGTTTGGTTGTTAAAACGATTTTCTGATGTTATTATAAGTATGACGAGCAAGTTACGTTTTTGTAACATCCTATTTTAAAATTGGAATAAAAATTGATATATTGCGTCCATAAAACAAAAATTATAAAATGAAAAAAATCAGTTATATTTTAGCAACTTTCTTACTGATAGGTCTAACTTTCGCCAGTTGCGATAAAAATGATGACCCAGCCCCTATAAACAATGGTTTAGACAAACCAATAAATGATTTTGTTTGGAAGGGAATGAATTCCTGGTACAATTGGCAAACAAACGTTCCCAATTTGGCAAACACCAAAGATGATGACAAAGATGCTTATAATACTTATTTAAATGGGTTCGCAGAACCGGAAGATTTATTTTCCAGTTTGTTATTTGATGTGGGAAATACAGACCGATTTTCGTGGATTGTTAAGGATTTTGTGGAATTAAATAATCAATTTCAAGGAATCTCAAAATCTTTCGGATTTCGTTTACAGGCGGTGAGCATTTATACAGCCGGCGATGTTGTTTTTTATGTGCGTTATGTGGCTCCGGGTTCTCCTGCAGATTTGTCCGGAATTAAAAGAGGAGACATTATCAATGCTTTGGATGGCATTGTTTTAAATGAAAGTAATTATAAAGCAACTGTAGGTAAATTATCTAATGAAACAGTTAAATTATCTTTTGTTGCTGAAAATAATGATATTTTAACGCCCATTGGTGATAAAACAATTACCGCAGTTGAAATTTCTGAAGATCCTGTTCATTTTAAAAAGGTGTTTACAGACATTGGAGGCAAAAAAGTAGGCTACTTGGTTTATAACGGATTTAGATCTTCTTATAATGATGAATTAAATGCAGCTTTTGCCGATTTTAAAAATGAAGGCATTGATATATTGGTATTGGATTTAAGATTAAACGGTGGCGGATCTGTTGAAACAACTGCTTATTTGGCAAGTATGATTGATGCAAGCGCGGGAACAGAAACATTCGCTAAATTAACTTTTAATGCAAAACATACCAACCAAAACAGTTCTTACACATTTCAAAATAAGTTAAATGTTTATGAAATTATAAACGAAAAAGTTATTAAAACGGGTGAAGAAACCATTAACAGACTTACAGGTATTAATAAATTATATGTATTGGCTTCAGGCAGTACTGCTTCAGCAAGTGAAATGATTATCAACGGATTGAGACCTTTTATGCAGGTTAAAGTAGTAGGAACCACCACATACGGCAAAAATGTGGGGTCAATTACTTTATATGATTCGCCATCATCTGATTACACGAAAGAATCATCAGCCAATTCAGCACATTTGTATGCGATGCAACCTATCGTGTTTCAAATCTATAATAAACTGGACCAAAGTGATTACATCAATGGATTTGTTCCGGATATTGAAGTAAAAGAATGGCAATTCTGGAATAATATTTTACCTTTTGGAGATGAAAATGAAGTGGTTTTAAAAGCCGCACTTGATGACATTAGAGGCCTTTCTGCAAGACATGTAAAATCATCGGCCAAGTTTTCTGAAATTAAAGAAGTGGAAGTTTCCAAACTCGAAAAAAGATTTGATAAGGAAATGTATATTACAGATGAGTTTTTCAATCAGTAAATCATTTGAAATTTAATAAACTAAAAAAAGGCAGGTTTTAACTTGCCTTTTTTGTTGTTTAAAAATCCGATTTATTTTACTTAAATTTGCTTCAAACTGTAACAAAACCAAATGAAAAAACTTTTAATCATTTTATTGCTGCTCCCCTTTTTTACAGCCTGCAATAAAAATTACCAACCACGCGAAACCGTAAAAATTTCCATCGAAAAATTCAACATTGACAGCGCCAGCATTCGCGCTATTGAAATTGTGAATGATTCCTCGGTTGTTTATGCAAACTCAAACGGAATGATTGGCATCATCGCCGCAAACGGTAAATTGGTGGGTGCCAAAAAAATTATCACTGACACGATTGTGCCGCATTTCAGGGCGATTTCTTATACAAAAGAAGCTGTTTTTGCATTGAGTATTGGAAATCCGGCGCTTTTGTACCGCTATAAAAACAACGAATTTGAATTGGTTTATAAAGAAGTTAACGAAAAAGTTTTTTACGATTCCATGAAATTTTTTGATGAGCTCAACGGCATCGCTATCGGCGACCCAACCGATGAATGTTTGTCGGTGTTAATTACGCGTAACGGCGGAAAATCCTGGGGAAAAATGGATTGTAAAAATCTGCCGAAAGTTTCGGCTGGCGAAGCGGCGTTTGCGGCCAGCAACACCAATATTGCCATTGTTGGCGAAAATGCGTGGATTGTAACGGGCGGATTAAAAGCGCGTGTTTTTCATACGCCTGATATGGGCTTGACGTGGAAAGTATATGATACGCCAATTGTTCAGGGAAAAAGCAGCACGGGAATTTATTCAGTCGATTTTTATAATGAAAGACAAGGAATTATTTGTGGCGGCGATTATACCGATATGCACGGAAATTATGCCAATAAAGCAATCACCAAAAATGGCGGAAAAACTTGGGAAGTCGTGTCCGAAAATACCGAGCCGAAATACGTGAGTTGTGTGCAATATGTGCCCAATACACAAGGCAAAGAATTGTTTGCAGTTTCTGACAACGGCGTTTTTTATTCAAAAAACTCAGGAAAAACTTGGGAAAAAGTGAGTGACGAAGCTTTTCACTCCATTCGTTTCATAAACGAAAATACCGCGTGGGTTTCAGGAAATGAAGTGATTGCTAAAATAACAATCAATTAAAATGAAATATATTGCTTTTGTATGCTTGATTTTTTTGCTGATTTCAGCCTGTTCAAAACAATCTGAAATTGGCAAAAAGTTGAATTGCAGTGCTACAACATATAAAAATACCAAAGAAATTACAGATTTTAATAAAAACTTTACATTAAATATTCCAAGTAATTGGAAATCAGAATTATATTTCGACAATTATCAGTCGGAAATTTTTACCGCAGACACCATAAAACAGCTTTCTGAAACCTATATTTTAGCTGCTTCTTATAATTTGGGAACGCTGAATTTCGACCATGATTTCCACTACAGAAAGGACTCGGTTTTGAATGCAAACAACCTTAAAATAATTGATTCAGGAAATGAATCTTTTCAAAAAAAAACTTCTTTTTGGTATATTTCAAAAGGAACAAAAAATAATTTCGACTACCATCGATTTACAGTGCTGACAAAACTATCAGAAAATACCTATTTTTCTGCTTATGCTGAAATTTACGGAAACGCGAATATTGATAAACGCATCTGTGAATCAATTTCGTTGCTGGAAAGTATTCAGTTTTTGGAATAATTTAGGGTGATTAGGTTGTGAAAATCTTTAATGAATCCTTACTTTTGATAAAAATTTAAAAATATGCAAAAAATAATAGATCGATTTGTAAAATATGTTCAAGTGGACACAAAATCAGACCCAAACAATCCTGCTTTCCCAAGTACTGAAAAACAATGGGATTTGGCACATATTTTGGTCGATGAATTGAAAGAAATTGGCTTGGAAGATGTTACTTTAGATGAGAATTGCTATCTCATGGCCACGCTTCCTTCAAATGTGGATTTTAAAGTGCCAACCATTGGTTTTATTGCACATATTGATACAAGTCCGGATTATTCAGGCACTAACGTAAAACCTCAAATCCATAAAAATTATGATGGCGGCGATATTTTGCTGAACAAAGCAGAAAATATTGTGTTGTCGCCAAGTTATTTTGAAGATTTGTTGTTGTATAAAGGGCAGACTTTAATTACCACCGATGGCACTACCCTTTTGGGCGCTGATGACAAAGCCGGCATTACGGAAATTGTTTCGGCGATGGAATATTTAATCAACCATCCCGAAATTAAGCACGGTAAAATTAGAATTGGCTTCACGCCCGATGAAGAAGTTGGAAAAGGAGCGCACATGTTCGATGTGGAAAAATTTGGCGCCGAATGGGCTTATACAATGGATGGCAGCCGAGTTGGTGAATTGGAATATGAAAATTTCAATGCCGCCGGGGCAAAAGTAATCATCCACGGAAAAATTGTGCATCCAGGCTACGCAAAAGGAAAAATGATCAACTCAATGTTAATTGCCAATGAATTTATTGCCGGATTGCCAAAAAATGAAATTCCCCAAGAAACTGAAGGTTACGAAGGATTTTATCATTTGAGCAGCGTGCACGGTGAAGTTGAAAAAACCGAACTCGAGTACATTATTCGTGACCACGACATGAAATTGTTTGAAGAACGCAAAGCGACTTTTCAAAAAGTTGCTGATGATTTAAACAAAAAATTGGGCAGCAATTTGGTGGAAGTTGAACTAAAAGACCAATATTACAATATGCGCAAACAAATTGAACCTGTGATGCACATTGTTGATATTGCCGAAGAAGCGATGAAACAATTGGGAATTAAACCAATTATAAAAGCAATTAGAGGCGGAACTGATGGCTCACAACTATCGTACAAAGGATTGCCTTGCCCCAATATTTTTGCGGGCGGACATAATTTTCACGGACGTTATGAATTTGTTGCTGCGGAAGCAATTCAATTGGCGACCGATGTTGTGGTAAACATAGCGAAATTAACTGCCGAAAAAGCAAAATAAAAAATCATAAACACATTTTTGAGCCCCATTCTGAAATAGATTGGGGCTTTTTATTAACAAAACATTGAATATTGTTATTTTAATATAAATATCTTTCAAAACAACCAATAGATAGTTACTTTTGAAAACTTAAAAATTAAATTCATGGATAGTAAATTGTTAGTTTCCCTTACTGAAAAATATGGAAGTCCGCTTTATGTTTATGATGCCGAAAAAATGGAATCGCAATACAATCGCATTACGGCAGCATTTTCTTCGGTTAAAACTTTAAAATTAAATTATGCGGTAAAAGCAAATTCGAACATCAGTATTTTGAAATTTTTCAAAAAGTTAAATTCAGGAATCGACACAGTTTCCATCCAAGAAGTGCTTTTGGGGTTGGAAGCCGGATTTGCGCCTGAAAATATCATTTTTACGCCAAACGGCGTTTCGTTAAAAGAGATTGAACAAGCAGCAAAAATGGGCGTTCAAATCAATATCGACAATTTGTCCATTTTAGAACAATTTGGTCACCTCTACCCCAACACGCCTGTTTGCGTGCGTATCAATCCGCATATTATGGCTGGTGGAAACCATAAAATTTCTGTTGGGCATATCGATTCTAAATTTGGAATATCAATTCACCAAGTTCCTCATATTAAGCGTATTGTAGAAAATACAGGAATGAGAATTAATGGCGTTCATATGCATACAGGTTCTGATATTTTGGATATCGACGTGTTTTTGGCAGCCACTGAAATATTGTTTAATACAGCTGCAGCATTTGAAGATTTAGATTTTATCGATTTTGGAAGCGGATTTAAAGTGCCGTATAAAGAAGGTGATATTTCCACAAATATTGAAGAATTGGGTGAAAAATTATCGGAGCGTTTCAATAGTTTTTGTAAATCGTACGGTAAAAACCTGACGCTGATGTTTGAACCGGGAAAATTTTTGGTGAGTGAATCCGGATTCTTTTTGGCACATGTAAATGTGGTAAAACATACGACATCCACTGTTTTTGCTAGCATAGATTCGGGTTTTAATCATTTAATCCGCCCAATGTTTTATGATTCCTATCACCATATTCGCAATATTTCAAATCCAAGCGGACGTGAACGCTACTATTCTGTAGTGGGTTACATTTGCGAAACAGACACTTTTGCCACAAACCGCAGAATAAGTGAAATTAATGAAGGTGATGTGTTGTGTTTTAACAATGCCGGCGCTTACTGCTTTTCTATGGCTTCCAATTACAATTCGAGGTACAGACCTGCTGAAGTTTTGTATTATAAAGGGCAAGATCATTTAATCAGAAAAGAAGAAACCTTCGATGATTTGATTAAAAATCAGGTAATTGTGGATTTGGAGTAGCATTTTTGAAAATCAATTCATTTATTCGTAAAATAAAATAACTTTTAACCGGAAATAGGTATAAATTGAGAATCTAAAATAAATTTTACGAAAAATCACCTAAAATGATTGTGTAATTAAAAAAATAATTACTTTTGGCCTATGCAAAAAACAAATTCACATAACATCCTGTTAAACGCAAATACCGCGTTGTATTTTGTTGTTGCCACTACAACCACATTTGGTACCACCCTTTAGGGGTTCTGTCTATTTATATCACCCGTATCAATATTCGTTTTCAGAAATTTTGGAAACAAAGAATACATTTTCAAAAAAAAACAGTTAAAAGTTAGTCTAAAAAATTAATACAATGAAAGTATTAAAATTTGGCGGATCATCAGTCGCCACTTCAGAAAATATCAATAAGGTAATCGAAATTGTTAAAGACGGCGCTTGCAATACGCAAGTAATTGTGGTGGTTTCTGCCCTTGGCGGCATCACGGATATGTTGTTGGAAGCAGGAAATTTAGCATGCATTGGTGATGAAAATTATAAAAATCAGTTCAAATCAATCGAAGAACGCCATTTAAAAGTGATTCGTGAATTGATTCCGGTGAGCAACCAAAGCGGCGTTTTGGGTCACGTAAAAAAAATGCTCAATAAATTGGAAGCCACTTTGGAAGGCGTTTTTTTAATCAATGAAATGTCGGCCAAAACTTCGGATAAAATTGTAAGTTTCGGCGAATTGCTTTCTTCATTTATTGTTGTTGAAGCAATCAAAAACAAAGAATTAGACGCCGAATTGAAAAATTCCCAAGAGTTGATTGTAACCGATGAAAATTTTTCCAATGCCGTGGTTAAATTCGACCAGACAAACGAAAATATCGAAACCTTTTTCAAAAACAACAAACATCAAATCATCGTATTGCCTGGTTTTGTGTCCAAAACAGAAAGCGGTGAACCTACCACTTTAGGCCGTGGCGGGTCAGATTATACTGCCGCCATAATTGCCGCGGCGGCAAATGCTTCCGTGTTGGAAATTTGGACAGACGTGAGCGGAATGTACACTGCAAATCCGAATTTTGTGCAGCAGGCTTTTCCCATTAAAAATATTTCTTATCAGGAAGCGATGGAATTGTCGCATTTTGGTGCAAAAGTGTTATATCCGCCTACCATTCAACCTGTTTTAGCAAAAGAAATTCCCATCAAAATAAAAAACACTTTTGATGCCAAGGCTGAAGGCACTTTGATTACAAAAGTGACTTCAAATGCCAATCCGATCAAAGGAATCAGCCATATTGAAAATATGACTTTGGTAACTTTGGAAGGAAGCGGTATGGTTGGCATTCCCGGATTTTCAAAACGCTTGTTTGAAGCGTTGTTTCAGCAAAAAATAAATGTTTCTTTAATTACTCAAGCGTCTTCCGAGCATTCAATTTGTATCGCCATTAACAATGCTGATGCAGAAAAAGCTGAAAACGCTGTTAATGCAGCGTTCAGTTTTGAAATTACACAACATAAAGTGAATCCGCTTATCGTTGAAAAAAACAACGCGATTATTGCTTTGGTGGGCGATAATATGAAAAGCCACCAAGGCATCAGCGGTAAAATGTTTAGCGCTTTGGGAAGGAATAACGTAAATATCAGGGCCATTGCGCAAGGTGCTTCAGAAAAAAATATTTCAGCAGTCATTACCCACAAGGACATAAAAAAAGCATTGAATACGTTGCATGCCGAATTTTTTGAAGACCAGACAAAACAGCTCAATTTATTTGTGGTGGGCGTTGGAAATGTAGGACAAAAATTATTGGCGCAAATTAAAAATCAGCAAGCTTATTTATTGGAACAGTTGAAACTGCAGGTTCGGGTAATTGGTATGGCAAATTCAAAAAAAATGTTGTTTAATGAGGACGGAATAGATTTAAACTCTTGGAAAATGGAACTGGATAAGGCTGAAACGCTGAATATGGATGCTTTCCACGATAAAATCACCGATTTAAATTTCAGAAACAGCATATTTGTGGACAACACCGCCGAAGAATCTGTCGCCAATTTATATGCAAGTTATTTAAAGGAAAGTGTGGCTGTGGTGACTTGCAATAAAATAGCCTGTGCTTCAAATTATGATAATTATGTGAATTTAAAAAATTTAAGCAGGAAATACAGCGCGCCATTTTTATTCGAAACCAATGTTGGCGCCGGTTTGCCGATTATAGATACGCTTAAAAACTTAATTGCATCGGGCGATAAAGTCACACAAATTCAGGCGGTGCTTTCGGGCAGTTTAAACTTTATTTTTAATAATTTTAACGAACAAAATTCATTTTTTGATGTGGTTCAACAAGCTGGCGTTGAAGGTTATACCGAACCTGACCCAAGAATAGATTTAAGTGGCGTTGACGTTGCGCGTAAAATTTTGATTTTGGCCAGGGAAAGTGGCACAAAACTCGAATTAAGCGATATTGTCAATGAATCCTTTTTACCAAAATTAAGTCTGGAAGCCAAATCCGTACCCGATTTTATGGAAACTTTAAAAGTAGAAGCCAATCATTTTACCCGATTGAGAATAAATGCCGAAGCAAAAAATAGCCGACTTAAATATGTTGCCGAATTTAACAATGGGAAAGCAAAAGTTGGGTTGAAAGAAATTCCGGCCACACACCCATTTTACGATTTAGAGGGAAAAGACAATATTGTGTTGTTTTTTACGAATAGATACAGCGAACAACCCCTGATTATCAAAGGCGCCGGTGCCGGAGCCGATGTGACTGCTTCAGGCTTGTTTGCCGATATTATTCGAATTGGCAATAATTAAAAAAATGAAAGAACTTAAAATATTTACGCCGGCAACCATTGCGAATGTTTCTTGCGGTTTTGATGTGTTGGGCTTGGCTTTAGAAACGGTGGGCGATGAAATGACCATCAGAAAAGTGGCGGAAAAAGGCGTTAGAATCACAAAAATTTCCGGACAATCGGTTCCTTTGGAAACCAAAAAAAATGTATCCGGTGTTGCGGCCTTGGCACTATTGGCTGAAGTTGACAGTGATTTCGGATTTGAAATAGAAATAGACAAACGCATAAAACCGGGAAGCGGTATTGGCAGCAGTGCCGCAAGTTCTGCCGGAGCGGTTTGGGCCATCAATAAATTGTTGGGAGATCCTTTCAGTCCAAAAGATTTGGTGCGTTTTGCCATGGAAGGCGAACGTTTGGCAAGCGGCGTTCCGCACGCCGACAATGTGGCTCCTGCCCTTTTTGGCGGATTTACCTTGGTGAGAAGTTATGAACCCTTGGATATTATCAACATTCATACGCCAAGCGACTTGTTCGTAACGGTCATTCATCCCCAAATTGAAGTCAAAACTTCCGATGCGCGCGAAATTTTGAAAACAAACGTTACTTTAAAGAATGCCATAAAACAATGGGGAAATGTAGGCGGATTGATCAGCGGACTTTATACCGAAGATTATGATCTTATCGGACGTTCTTTGGAAGATTTTATTGTGGAGCCCATTCGTTCCATTTTAATTCCGGCTTTTGATTTATTAAAAATTGAATCGGTGAAAGCAGGTGCTTTGGGAGGTGGAATCTCCGGTTCCGGACCTTCGGTTTTTGCGTTAAGCAGAGGAAAAGAAAACGCCCTAAAAGTGGCCGAAGCGATGCGATTGGTTTACAATAAAGTTGGTGTGCCTTATGACATCCACGTTTCAAAAGTGAATAAAGAAGGAATAAAAATTTTAGAAAGCAAGTAATATGAACTTTTACAGTTTAAATAAAATAGCACCTAACGTATCTTTTAAAGATGCCGTAATCAAAGGCTTGGCGCCCGATAAAGGCTTGTATTTTCCAGTGAAAATTACCCCTTTAAGTCAGGAATTTTTAAATAATATCGAAAAATTTCCAAATGAAGAAATCGCTTTTGAAGTGATCAAACAATTCGTGGCCGATGAAATTCCTGAAAAGGAATTAAAAGAAATTATTGATGAAACGCTAAACTTTGATTTTCCTTTAGTGTCTATTGAAGAAAATATTGCAGCTTTGGAATTATTCCATGGTCCGACCATGGCTTTTAAAGATGTTGGCGCGCGATTTATGGCGCGTTGTCTGGGCTATTTCAACAAAGAAGAAAAAACAGCCAAAGTAACGGTTTTGGTGGCCACTTCAGGAGATACCGGCGGTGCGGTGGCGAGTGGTTTTTTGGGGGTTGAAGGTGTTGATGTGGTGATTTTGTACCCAAGCGGCAAAGTGAGCGACGTTCAGGAAAAGCAACTGACAACTTTAGGGCAAAATATTACTGCTCTGGAAGTAAACGGCACTTTCGACGATTGCCAAGCGATGGTGAAAAGGGCGTTTTTGGATGGTGAATTGATTGCAAACAAAAATTTAACCTCAGCAAACTCCATCAATGTGGCACGCTGGCTGCCTCAAATGTTTTATTTCTTTTTTGCGTATAAACAATTGAAAAGCAAGCACAAAGACTTAATTTTTTCTGTTCCAAGCGGAAATTTTGGAAATATTTGTGCCGGTTTGATGGCGCACAAATTGGGATTACCGGTAAAACATTTTATTGCGTCCACCAATATTAACGACATTGTTCCCAATTATATGGAAACAGGAATTTATACACCAAAACCTTCAAAACAAACCATTTCCAATGCGATGGATGTTGGTGATCCAAGTAATTTTGTGCGCATTTTGGAAATCTTTAAAAATGATGATGCCAAATTAAAAAAAGTGCTTTCCTCCTATTCATTTACGGATAAAGAAACTCAAAACGCGATGAGAGAAATTAAGGAAAAACACCACTATATTGCTGATCCGCATGGTGCGGTTGGTTATTTGGGCTTAAAAAAATACGGAATTGACCCAAACGCCTTTGGGATATTTTTAGAAACTGCGCATCCTGTAAAATTTTTAAACGTTGTTGAGCCAATCATTAAAGAAACCCTTGAATTGCCAAAACAAATTAAAGAAGTCATTGATAAGGAAAAAGTGTCAATAAAGATTTCTAAGTATTTAGAATTAAAGGAGTTTTTGTTGAATTCATAGGATTTCTTATCGCATCTTAGGATAAATTTCCAAAAAAAGAGCAGCCAAAATAAACTATTAGATAAATGTCGTCCCCACAACGGTAGTAGTATCAAGGAAGTTTATTTGGCTGCCAAGAAAATTTAGTGATCATAATTATTTAATAATTGTCCATTATTTATCACTTCTGGGTTTTTAATTACAAATTCGGTTCGCCTATTCAATTGATGTTCCTCTTCGGTACATTTTACGCCATTTGAACATTCGTTCACCAACATTCTTTCTCCATAACCTTTACCTGTCAGTCTATCTGTCGAAATACCTCTTGCTGTCATATAGGCAACTGTTGATTTCGCTCTTCTTTCAGATAATTTATCGTTGTAGGCATCAGGTCCTCTTGAATCGCAATGCGCACCGAATTCCACGATAAGATCAGGATATTTTTTCATAATTTCAATGGCTTTATTGAGCTCTATTGCAGCATCAGGCCTAATATCAGATTTATCAAAATCGAAATAAATGGTATTTATTTTCAACAACACCCTGTCTCCAACAACAACAAACTCTTCATCAGGTTCCATAATCAGCGTCACTTGATGTACCTTTTTGTTTACGTCAGTTGTCATCAAATCCAAAGTTCCCTCAAGATAGTTTTGTTTATTTCCTATAATTTTATAGGAAGATTCACAATCTGCCGGAAACTCAAATTTGCCGTTATCTCCAACAGTAGTGGTAAGATTGTCTATTTTGACATTGTTTTTAAACACGGTTACCAATGTTCCTGGCAAAACCCATCCTGTTTTTTTGTCTTTCACCAATCCAACTACAGATTGGTTGCATTCTAAATTTCTGAAATAATAGATATCATCATCTCCTTTTCCGCCAGATCGATTTGAAGTAAAGAAGCCATCTCCAGTTTCTTTATTGATGATGAAACCTAAATCGTCCATGTCGCTATTTATCGGCGCTGCTAAATGTTTGGTATATTCAACACCACTTTTAGTTAATTTGGCCATAAAAATATCAAGCATTCCCAGACCTCCTCTTCCTTCTGATGAAAAATACAATTCGTCATTTCCGGCAATAAAAGGAAACATTTCTTTTTCGGGTGTGTTTATGTCAGGCCCTAAATTTACAGGTGTTCCGTAAGAACCATCATCATTGACAGCAACTTTAAAAATATCTGTTTTTCCCAATGTTCCCGGCATATCCGAAATAAAATACAAAGTTTTTTCATCATCGCTTAAGGTTGGATGACCCACAGAATAATGATCATTGTTGAATGGCATATTATGGATTTCAGACCAGTTTCCCGATGCATCTTGGGTGGCTTTAAACATTTTTAATCTGTTGATGCCTAAAGAATCTTTTCCGTATTTTCCTTTAAAATAATTGCTTCGCGTAAAATACACCGTTTTTAGATCTTTTGAAAAAGCAACATCGGCTTCGTGAAATTTGGTATTAACAACATCCGAAAATTTTTGGACGTTTTTAAGTCCGCCGTCTTCTGCAATAGTGCCAACATAAAGGTCTAAATATGGCTGGTTATTTCCTTTCCATACATTGCTGATGATGTAATTTCTTTTGGCAGGAGCCGCAAAAACAAGTTTGTCATCGCCATAAAAAGCTGCGCCGAAATTGGATAAAGCATTGTTGGCCTCAATATTTTTTATAAAATAACGCGGCGCTTCTATTTGTGCTTTGCTTGTAAAAAAAACAAACAATAAAATTATTAAGGCTATTTTTTTCATCATTTTAATTTTTTATCAGTTAGAAAAATCTAGGCGATAATCCATTTCTGGAATTGCTGATGGTGATCAATAAAATAACTTCGTGTGATCCTGAATTAAAATCACCCAAATTTGACAGCGTATAATCATAAGCATATCCAATCCTAAAGCCACGAGCGACTTCAACATTCATTAAAGCATTTATCGAATCATCAATTCTCCAGGAAACGCCCAACTCAAATTTATTGTTAATCAATACGTTACCTGCCAAATCAATGGAAAGCGGTGCACCTTCCACTCCTTTTAACAATACCGATGGCTTTAATTTTAAATTGTCATTCATTTCAAAAACATAGCCACTGGTTAAATAGTAGTGCATTTTTTCTGAAGCTGAGCTAATAATGCCGCCTTTTCTGTTAAGGTGAAATTGATTAAGCATATTTGGCATAGACAAACCGGCATAAAAATGATCGGTATAATAAAAGGCTCCTGCCCCAAAATTGGCATAGGAATCGTTTATATCATTGTTAAAAACATCGTCTGGAATGTCATCTCCCAAATCCAGCGTGCTTAATTGTGCATCCAAAAATGAGAAACCTCCTTTTAATCCAAATGCAAGATTTCCATAATCTGATGTTTGAATGGTATAAGAAACATCAACAAATACGTTTTGTTCCTTTACGGGTCCAATTTCATCGGCAAAAACCGACAATCCCATTCCTATATTTTTTTTGATGGGTGCATTAATGGCTGCAACAGTTGTTTTAGGCGCTCCGTCTAATCCAACCCATTGTGTGCGATGCAACAATCCTATATTTAATGTTCCCTCAGAACCGGCATACGCAGGATTCACTATATGCATATTGTACATATATTGCGTGTATTGCGGGTCTTGCTGACTATAAATAAAGTTTATAGACAATATAGCGAGTGTACTTAATATTATTGCGACTCTTTTCATAAACTTGTTATTTAAGTGTTATCAAAACTTCCCTTTAATTTATCTGTTTAAGTATAAATATCCTGAACGAGGTTTAGCACCGTCTTTGTTGAAATATATGGTGTAAAAATAAGTGCCGACTGGAGCTTGTCCGTTGCCCAATGTCATTCTTCCTCTTGAATATCCATCCCACCAAATAGGTTCGCTTAACGGATTTCCATTGTGGGTATAATCGTAAACTATAATTCCCCATCTATTGTAGATGACCATGTTGAAATCCGGATATAAATTAGCAAGCCCTTCTACATCAAATTCATCATGGACGCCATCATCGTTTGGTGAAAATCCCTGAGGAATTATAAGTTCCGCGGCTAAAACACCCGCAACTATAACACTTACAGTAGCAGTATCGCATAAACCATCATTATCGCAAACTTCATAAAT
>JACUUQ010000052.1 GCA_014859175.1 Lutibacter sp.
TTTTAATTCGCCTTCCGGCGAATCAAAAAAGGATTTTCACTATAATCCCTAACGCGTAAACTGTTTTAAATAGAACTTAGCCTTAAAATCTATAAACCAATTCCAGTTTATAATCTTTTAGAAGTATTTTTGCCTGATCATAATCTTCCGTAAATCCTAAGATATAACCACCTCCGCCGGAGCCGCATAATTTTAAATAATACGCATTCGACTCAATGCCGTTTTTCCATATTTTATGAAAAGCTTTAGGAATCATTGGTTTAAAATTGTCCAGTACAACTTTTGAAAGCAGTTTTACATTTCCGAATAATGATTTGGCATTTCCGTTTAAAAAGTCTTCAATACAAGCATCGGTATGTTTTGCAAAATCTTCATTCAACATTTTTCTGAACCCTTCATTTTTCATTTTATTCATGAAAATGGTGATCATTGGTGCAGTTTCTCCAATGATTTCCGAATCCAATAAAAACACGGCACCTTTTCCTTCTTTTTGTGACGGAATTCCGGTGGCTTCTAAATTGTCTTTGGAATTGATTAAAATTGGGATGCTCAAATAAGAGTTTAAAGGATCCAACCCTGAACTTTTACCGTGGAAAAAAGATTCCATCAATGAAAAAATGCTTTTCAGCTTCAATAATTTTTCTCGGGTTAAATTGTCTAAAACGGTAATTTTATCGTTGGCATATTTGTCGTAAATCGAAGCAACTAGTGCGCCGGAACTTCCTACGCCATACCCTTGCGGAATACTGGAGTCGAAATACATACCGTCCTCAATATCGGCTTTAAATTCATCCAACCTGAAATTTACCAAATCACTGGTTTCCAAATTCGACAAATATCCATAAAACTTTTTTAAGTTGTCATTCGATTTTTTCGCGACTTCAGATAAAACTTTTGATTTTTTTAAAGCGCCTTGATAAACATTATAGGGTATCGCCAAACCTTTGGAATCTTTAATGATTCCGTACTCTCCAAAAAGTAAAATTTTTGCGTAAAAAAGTGGTCCTTTCATTTGCTTAATTAAAAATTGAAGTTGCTCCTTCTCCAATGCTGTCGCAAATATAATGATTTTCTTGACAAAATTGCATTAAGTTGCTTTTTATGAAATTGTTAACAGTTTCTTTTTCCTTTTCAGGGAATAACACATGAACATTGGCTCCGGCATCCAGCGTGAAGCAAATATTCGAATTCGTTTGCGCCCTGAAATCCCAAATTTCATTGATTATTTTTAAAGTATTTGGCTTCATCAGGATAAAATACGGATTGCTGGTCATCATCATCGCGTGCAAACTCAAAGCTTCACTTTCCACAATGGCAATAAAAGCCGGTAAATCTCCGCTTTGTAACACTTTTGAAATTTTTGAAATATTGCTGTTTGCTTGTTGAAAACGTTGTTTCGCAAACGGATGGTTGTGCATTAAGTTATGGCCAACTGTGCTTGAAACTTGTTTTTCGCCTTCGTCAACCAATAAAATGGTGTCTTGGTAATTTTTAAATCTGTCGTGAATTTTATAAGGAAATTTCACGCCAAATAAATCGGAACTGCCTTCAATTTCGGGATGATTTCCCCAAACAATCAGCGGACCTTCAATGCTTCTGCAAGCGCTTCCCGAGCCCAATCGCGCCAAGAAAGAAGCTTTTTTGTTGAAATATTCGGCTGTCATTGTTGGATTTATTGTTTTCTCCAAACTCATCACACACAAGGCCAAAGCGCTCATTCCGCTTGCCGATGAGGCAATGCCGCTGCTGTGCGGAAAAGAATTTTCCGATTTTATCACAAATTCAAACGCATTCAAAAACGGAACATACTGCTCAATTCTTTTGAAAAAAGTGGCGATTTTTGGTTTGAAATCTTCTTTTTTTTCGCCTTCGAAATAGATTTCAAAGTTAAAACTGTCTTCATGAGATGCTGAAACAAGTTCCCCATAACGTGTTTGTTTTAATGAATACTCCAACGTTGTCAAGGTAAAACAGGCATCCAAGGTAAAACTTACAGAAGCGTTTTCAGGAATTTGAGGCTCTTGCTTTCCCCAGTATTTCACCAAGGCAATATTGCTTGGCGTTTTCCAGGTGATGCTTCCGTTGTTAATATTTTCTAATGAAAAATCTTTTAAAATAAAATCGGTTTCAGTCAAAACAAAAATTTTGTCAAAGATAATTGTTTTGGGCAAACATATTAATGTGTGTTTTTAGTTATTTTTGCAGAAATGAAAAACAAAAAGGTATTTATTCTGCTCAATGGCGCAGAACCTAAAATATTTCCCGATTTATCGGGTTACGATCTTGTTTGCGCCATCGACGGCGCCTACAATCATTTTAAATTGAAAAATATTATGCCCGATTTGGTGACTGGAGATTTCGATTCCATTCATGCAATTCCGGGCAATATAGAAGTCATTAATACGCCCGATCAGAATTTTACCGATTTCGACAAAGCGTTGGCCATTTTAAAAAACAGGGGTTATATTCACATTGATGTTTATGGCGGAAGCGGCAAGGAACACGATCATTTCTTAGGGAATATAAGCACGGCGCTGCAATGGAAAAATAGTTTGAAAATATCTTTTTTCGATGATTTTGGCACTTACTTTTTTATTGAAGAACAAATTACCTTAACCGATGTTAAAGGAAGAAACATTTCTCTGATTCCTTTTCCAATTGCCCACGAAATTTTTACGGAAGGATTGGCCTATCCTATTGTAAATGAAACGTTAACATTTGGAAAACGGATTGGCACAAGAAATATCGCCTATCACAATGAAGTGCAAATTTCTTTCAAAGGCGGAGAATTGCTGGTTTATGTAAGCAATAGTTAAAAACAATTATTTTGGACAGAAAATTAAAACTGATTTGGGATTTTCGCGGAGAATCCTCCGAAAAAACTGCCGAACACCATTGCATTCACTTAAAGGAATTTGCGAACATTGAAAAACTGCATTTTTATGATATCGGTTTTTCGGTAATTTCAGAAATGCACACCATAGCTTTTATTGTGGTTGATGAAGCGGATATGATAACCTACAGAGATGCTTTGAAACCTCATCGGGGACAACTTGCTGAATAGTATTCAGTAGGCAGTTGCAGTTGGCAGATTCACTAAAATTTCTAACTTTTAGAACGGACAGGTCGCGACTTGTCCCTACTTTTATCTTAAAGGACAGGTCGCGACCTGTCCCTACTTTCTGCTTAAATTCCTCCTTCGGGGGGTAGGGGGCTGACTGATTGTGCCACAATCCACCCGCCAGTCCACGCATTTTGAAAATTAAATCCGCCCGTGACCGCATCAATATTTAGAACTTCTCCCGCAAAAAACAGATTTTTATGCAGTTTACTCTCAAAACGCTTAAAATTAATTTCATTTAAATCAACTCCGCCGGCAGTCACAAACTCGTCTTTAAAAGTGCTTTTTCCTGTTACTTTAAGGGTGCATTTTGTAAGTTGAAGCGCTAATTCTTCCAATTGTTTGTTGCTCAGTTGCGCCCATTGGAAATCGGAAGAAATTTGTGCCGCAGTCACCAGTTTTTCCCACAATCGTTTTGGGATTTCTTCAAAAACAGACCGTAAAATCAACTGCTTTTTTGACTGTTCTTTTTTGGCAACTTTCAATTCATTTAAAATAGTTTCAAAGGATTTCGACAGCCAATTGACTTCAATTTCAAACTGATACTCTTTTTGATGAAATTCCAAAGCACCCCAAGCCGAAAGCTTTAAAATTCCCGGTCCGCTTAATCCCCAATGCGTTAGCAACAATGGCCCTTGCGCTTCTAATTTTGAGTTTACAACAGTCACAGTAGCTTTTGGGACAGAAATTCCCGGAATGTCTTTTAGTCTTTCATCAGCAATATTAAAGGTAAACAAAGAAGGAACAGGTTTTATGATGGTATGCCCCAAACCTTCCAGCATTGCCCAAACTTGAGCATTGCTTCCGGCGGCGACCAATAAAAAATCGGCCTCAAAAGTTTCAGAATTTGTTTTTATGATGAACTTTTCCTCATTTTTTTCAATAGCATCAACTCTTGTGCTGGTTTTAAGTTGAACGCCTGCATTTTTTGCGCTTTCCAAAAAACAATCGATAACCGTTTGCGATGAATTGGATTCTGGAAAAATACGGTTGTCGTCTTCAATTTTTAATGGAACTCCTCTGTTATCAAACCATTCCATCGTGTCGCCAGTCATAAATTGATGAAACGGTCCCAACAATTCCTTTTTTCCGCGTGGATAAAAATCCACCAATTCGTTTGGGGTAAAACAAGCGTGACTTACATTGCAACGTCCTCCGCCAGAAACTTTTACTTTTTGCAAAACCTTATTGCTGCCTTCTAAAATAATCACTTCCAAATCTGGATGCATTTCCGCGGCATTTATGGCAGCAAAATAGCCGGCTGCGCCTCCTCCAATAACTATAAATTTCTTCTTCATTAAATATTTTTTATAATACCTTCTCTAATAAAATTCCTAAATCTATTTTTTAATTGTGATAAGTTCCCCCTTCGGGGGCTAGGGGGCTTACAAAACCATTTCTTTATAAGGAATCACGGTTAAAAATCCTTTTTTATTAAAATAATTTGGAGTTTCCTCATTTCCCGTGGCCAAAATAAAATCGCCGCCCCAAGCGCCCAAACTTTTCGTTTGCCCGAAATAATCGGAAAACAATGCTGATTGTATTGGCTTTAATTGAATTGTTTTTGAAACGATTTGTTCATGTTCTTTCATCAATTTTTCAAAATCGGATAATTTTTTACAGCTTAAAAAAGCTTCAGACAATTCGGATATCTGTTTGAGTTCTGAAGTCAGATTTCCCTTCAGTTTTTTATAGCGTTCAATGCCTTCCCTGCTGTTTTGTTTTTTATTCAAATGCACAAAATACAATTGGTCTAAAAAAGTCGGATTGAAATTCACTTCTTCAACAATTATTTCTGAATTGTGTTTTGTGAATAAAATGGGCGAATTGTGCTGTGCACAGGCAATATCGTAACCGCTGCCGCCAAAAGTGTTTTCCAATAATTTGTAAGGATTAACCTTTGCCCAATTTGCGATGTTGTTTATTAAGGTTGAAGAAGATCCCAATCCCCAGTTTTTAGGAAAATCCAATCTTGTTTTCACTAAAAATCCCTTTTCCGAATTTAAAAATGCCGGATTCAACTTTTGGGTTTCTTTTAAAATTTTATGTAAATTTTCAGCAATTGTGTCTTTTCCGCCATCTTCATTTGATTCAAATGTAGCGTTGGCCAATCTCAATTTAGGCAAATCGAAAATGGCTTCGAGCCAGCATTCCCCCTTTTCAGAAAAACTTTGCCAAATCAATTGCGGTTCCTGAATGGATTCAACACGCAAAGCTTGTCCGTATTTGGTTGGAACCGCCAAAGATTTTGCGCCGTCCAGCACAAAATATTCGCCGGTGAGCAATAACTTCCCATGGCTTCGGCTCCGCTCAGCCACCTTTTGATTTTCTTTCATTGGTTATTTTTATTTTATCGGCTCCGCTCAGCCACCTTTTGATTTTCTTTCATCGGTTATTTTATTTTATCGGCTCCGCTCAGCCACCTTTTGATTTTCTTTCATTAGTTGTTTCTTTAGCTTTGCTCAATTACTTTACAATTCTGCATTATTGTTTATGATGCTATTATATAATTTTATTTATTTTCTTATACAGTTGGCTGACCGGAGCCGAAACCCAATTCTTCACGTTCATCTCTCGGTGGCTGAGCAGAGCCAAAGCCATTTTTGTGATGAGATTCATTTTGACATTCTGAAAACTTTTCCAAATCACTAAAATTATTTTCGATTAGTGCTTCTTTCTTTTTTCGGCTCCAACCTTGTACTTGTTTTTCTCTATAAAAAGCTTCATCAATTCTTTGAAATTCTTCATAATACAATAAAATAACGGGCAATCTTTTTGCTGTATGAATCGCTCCATCTCCATTTTGATGCTGCTCCAAACGAATTTTAAGATCCTTGGTGCTTCCCGTATAATATGAACTATCTGAACATTCAAATATGTACATATAACCTTTTGCCATAGTTTTTTTTTAAATTACCTCAAAAGTCGGCTGCGGAGCCGAAGCTAGTTTATTATTCATCATCTGGGTGGCTGAGCGGAGCCGAAGCCAGTTTTTTATAAGCCTCAACCACGGCATTGTGCGTAATTGTCTTGTGCTCAAAATAGTCAATTAAAAAGGCCTTTTCCTTATTGCTTGCGCCCAATTGTTTGATAATATTGGTCAGGTGCATTTTCATATGCCCTTTTTGGATTCCGGCAGTTGTCAATGCCCGTAAAGCGGCAAAATTTTGCGCCAAACCAGCCACAGCAATAATTTCCATCAATGCTGTTGCGGAAGGATTTCCCAACAATTGCAAGGATAATTTCGACAAAGGATGCAAAGAAGTTAATCCGCCCACAGTGCCCACCGCCAAAGGAATATCAATCCAAAATTTAAAAATACCGTTTTCAATACTGGCATTTGTCAGGCTTTTATATTTTCCAGATCGTGCTGCAAAAGCGTGAACTCCGGCTTCAATGGCCCTAAAATCATTTCCTGTGGCAATCACAACAGCGTCAACGCCGTTCATGATTCCTTTATTATGGGTAACTGCCCTGTGCGGTTCAGCGTTGGCAATTTGTATGGCCTGCATAAATTTTTGCGCCAAAGCCGCAGAATTTTCAGCGTATAAATCGTCCACCTTGCAGCTCACTTCTGCGTGTACCAAACATTCCGGAACGTAATTGGACAAAATGCTCATCACAATTTGGATGTCTTCTTTTTCAAACTCCTTTGCAATAACTTCCAAACAAGAATTTATAAAATTTGCGCCCATACTGTCGGCAGTTTCAAAAGTGACATGCAACTGGTAATAATTTTCAAGTTCCGCAGTTTTATCACGCAATTCTATGTCCAAAATGCCGCCGCCACGCTTGCGCATATTTTTGGTGATGGCTTTGGTAACTTCAAAAAATCGCGTTTTTTTTATATCGAAATAATTTTCAAGCGCCGATTTATCGCCTTCGTACATAAAATGAACCTGTCCGATTTTTTTCGTGGAAATAACGGTGGCTTTAAATCCGCCCCGCGTACTCCAAAATTTCGCCACCAAAGAGGCTGCCGCCACCACCGAACTTTCTTCGATTACCAAAGGGACAGTATATGATTTTCCGTTAATCACAAAATTTGGCGCAACACCAAACGGCAAATAAAAATTGGTTAAAGTATTTTCAATAAAATCATCGTGTAAATTCTGCAAAATTTCATTTTGATTCCAATATTGCAATAAAACCTGTTTCGCCTTTTGATCATTATTGAAAAAATGAGACATCAGCCAATCTATTTTTTCAAGCTTGGTCAATTTTGAAAACCCATTAACGTTTTTTGACATTTTTGACTAATTTTTATGAACGCCACAAAGATAATTTATTAAATAGAAAATACTGCACATTCAGATATTGTTAATTTTAATGACATTTTTCATACGTGATTTGCTAAATTTTTCTTAAACTTGACAATTATTTTAAGTAATCTCAATTTAATGAAAAAAATCCTTATTATTTTTATTGCTATAACCTCTTTGGCAACAGCACAAAAAAAAGACATCGCACTGGAAGAAATTTGGAACGGCTCGTTTTCAACCGAGCGCATGAATTCGCTAAATTCAATGAATGGCGACTTTTATTCCTTGCTGAATTTTGACAGAAACACCAGAAGCACCACGGTTGATAAATACAGTTACGCCACCTTGGAAAAAGTGGAAACCATTGTAAACAGCAAAGATTTAAGTGAAATTAATTATTTTGAAAGCTATGCTTTTAACAATGATGAAACCAAATTACTGTTGGGCGTTGATGAGGAATCAATTTACAGACATTCGAGTTTGGGCATTTTTTATGTGTATGATTTGGCTTCAAAATCACTGCAATTAATCGACAAGGAAAAAATTCAGGAACCAACTTTCTCTCCCGACAGCAAAAAAGTTGCTTTTGCAAAAAACAACAATATTTTTATTAAAAATTTGGAAACCAACGAAGTTATCCAGATTACTTCCGACGGAAAAAAGAATGAAATTATCAATGGTATTTGCGACTGGGTTTATGAAGAAGAATTTTCGTTCGTCAGGGCTTTTGAATGGAGCGCAGACAGCAAAAATATCGCATTTTTAAGGTTTGATGAAACCGAAGTGCCAACTTTCTCCATGGATATTGTGGGCAACGAATTATACCCGACCCAACAGGTTTTCAAATACCCGAAAGCCGGTGAAAAAAACTCGATTGTAACATTAAATATTTATAATGTTTCAGCAGGAAAAACAACAAAAATAGACCTTGGCAATTATGAATACATTCCTAGAATTAAATGGACAAATAACCCGGATATTTTGTCGGTGATCACTTTAAACAGACATCAAAATGATTTAAAATTAGTTGCGGTGAATGCCGTAAATTTTACTTCAAAAATATTGTTGAACGAAGTTGACAAAGCCTTTGTGGAAATTCAGGACAATCTGACTTTTTTAACCGACAACAGTTTTATCTGGACCAGCGAGAAAGACGGATTTAACCATATTTATCATTATTCAAAAGAAGGCAAACTACTTAATCAGGTTACAAAAGGTAACTGGGAAGTGACCAATTTCTTCGGGATTAATGAAAAAAGCAAAACCATTTATTATCAATCGGTTGAAGATGGCGGCATCAACAGAACTGTGTATTCCATCAAATTAAACGGAACCGCCAAAAAAAGATTGACAAATGCTTCTGGAACAAATAACGCCGCCTTCAGCAAAAATTTGAATTATTTCATCAATACTTTTTCTGATGCCAATACGCCGCCGGTTTATACGCTTCATCAAAGCAATGGAAATCAGCTGAAAGAAATTTTAAACAACAACAAACTTTCCGAAAAATTAGCCAGCTATAACACTTCAAGTAAAGAATTTTTTGTGTTGAACACCAAAAATGGCGATTTTAATGCCTGGATGCTTAAACCTGCCAATTTTGATGCCAATAAAAAATATCCGTTGTTTATGACACAATATTCCGGTCCGGGATCACAATCGGTGAGCAATACGTGGAACAGTTCCAACGATTATTGGTATCAGCATTTGGCAGAAAAAGGCTACATCATTGTTTGTGTTGACGGAAGAGGAACTGGTTTTAAAGGCGCCGATTTCAAAAAAGTCACCTACAAGGAATTGGGAAAATACGAAGTTGAAGATCAAATAGAATCGGCAAAGGAACTTGGAAAACGATCTTATGTTGATGCAAATGAAATTGGAATTTGGGGCTGGAGTTACGGCGGATTTATGTCGGCCAATTGTTTATTTAAAGGAAACGATGTGTTTAAAATGGCTATTGCTGTTGCTCCGGTAACAAGCTGGCGTTTTTACGATTCCATTTATACAGAACGTTATATGCAAACGCCACAGGAAAACCCTAGTGGATACGATGAAAATTCACCATTGAATTTTGCCAACTTCTTAAAAGGAGATTTCCTGTTGGTGCACGGAAGCGGCGACGACAATGTGCATGTTCAAAACACGATGCGTTTGACAAATGCATTGGTAGAAGCAAACAAACCTTTTGATTTGGCCATATATCCCGACAGAAATCATGGTATTTATAGCGGAAAAAACACAAGGCTTCATTTATACCAAAAAATGACTAGATTTATCGAAGAAAATTTAATCAGAAAAACAACAAATACAGAACTTTAATTAACCAAAACTATTTTTAAACATTTTAACATAAAACAATTATTATGGCTGACAAAACAATAAAAGAAGGACATCCAAAAGCGCTCTATACGCTGTTTGCAACCGAAATGTGGGAACGTTTCAGTTACTATGGAATGCGCGCGTTATTAACGCTTTATCTAACCGCAGAACTTGCAAACGGAGGATTTGGATTAAACAGGGAAGAATCTTTGGCGATTTACGCCATCTTTACAGGTTTGGTTTATTTAACGCCAATTTTAGGAGGTTGGGTGGCCGATAGTTTTTTAGGAAAACGAAAAACAGTGTACATTGGAGGTTTGGTGATGGCCGTTGGGCAGTCTTTGCTCGCCGCAAGTGCATTTTTGGTGAGTTCTGTAGATGCCGAAACGCGTCTTTTTATGTTTAACTTTGGTTTGGGCGTATTGATTATCGGTAATGGATTTTTCAAACCAAATATTTCAACCATTGTTGGTGAATTTTATGATGATAACGATCCAAGAAAAGACTCGGCATTCAATATTTTTTATATGGGAATAAATCTTGGTGCAATTTTAGGGCCATTTATCGCAGGTGCTTTAGGTGAAAATGTTTCTTGGGGTTACGGTTATTTAGCCGCTTCAGTAGGTATGATTGTTGGCGTTTTATGGTTAAAATTGAATGAACGCAACCTTGAACAAAAAGGACTTCCGCCAAATTCACCGGATGATAAATTTGTTTTGGACGGCAAAGACTGGCGCGATATAATTACTTATTCCATTGCTTTGGTATTGGCAACTTTGGCCATTATTTTTGTATGGAGAATGTTGCCTGACAGCGTAACGAGCATTATCACTTATGTTGGTTTTGCCGCTTTGGTGATTGGATTGGCATACACTATAAAAAAGGGCACAAACGGCTCTGACGAGTGGACGCGTATGATTGTGATTTTGGTGCTTGCATTTTTCAACATCGCTTTTTGGGCAGGATTTGAACAAGCCGGCGGTACTATGAACTTATTTGCAAAAGAAAATACAGACCGACTTTTATTTGGCTGGGAAGTTCCGGCTTCTTGGTATCAAAATATCAATCCGCTTGCCATTTTAATTTTCGCTCCAATTTTTTCTGTGATGTGGCTGAAATTAGATGCAATGAAATTTAACCCAAGAACACCGTTAAAATTTGCTATCGGATTGTTTTTAGGTGCTTTGGCATTTTTTATTATGACACAGGCAAGCAACGCTGCCAATGGCGGAAATTTGGTTTCACCTTGGTGGTTGGTTGTTGTATATCTTATTTTAACTTTTGGCGAATTGATGTTGTCGCCAATCGGACTTTCAATGATTACCAAATTAGCGCCAAAAAAATTGGTTTCGGTGGTGATGGGATTGTGGATGGCGAGTTTTGCCGCAGGTAACTATTTGGCCGGGATGCTGGAAAGCATTTTACATAAATATGATTTCGCACTATACCCTTTTATTACAATGTTAATGTTAGGTTCAGGAGTTTGCCTGTTGGTATTGTCTCCGTTCTTAAACAAAGCGATGAAAGGAATCCACTAAAATATGGTGAACAATAAAATATTTTAATAAAAAAGCTCAGGTAATTGCATTGTCTGGGCTTTTTATTTTTACGACATCATTTAAAACTGCCTTAAAAATAATATTTTGGGCGTTCCCCGCCAGCTGGCGGGTCGGGTTTTTATTCCAATCTTTTTTTCGGCGAAAAACCTCAAAAAAGGATTTCCACGGCAACCCCTAACGCAATAAGTGGACAATAAAAAATAAATAACTTAATTAAATGAACATTGTATTTCAAATGGTTAAACACTGCAATTTAAGCCTTTAAAGAAGCTTAGAATTTATGGATATTTATAAAAAATAAAAATACTTATGGACAAATCAAGTAACGACTTTTTTAAAACACAGGTTTTAGGGCATCCGGCCGGACTTTTTGTATTATTTTTCACCGAAATGTGGGAACGCTTTTCATTTTATGGAATGCGCGCCTTATTGGTGCTGTTTTTAGTGAGCGCATTGGGAATTGGCGGCTGGGATTGGCCTCGTGAAAATGCATTGGCATTGTATGGAACTTATCTTGCCTTATTATATTTAACGCCAATTATCGGCGGAACCTTAGCCGACAAATACTTGGGAAACAGGCGCGCCATTATTATTGGGGCGGTTATAATGACACTTGGCCACGCAAGTATGGCCATTGAATCCAACCCGTTTTTTTTATATACAGGTTTGGGTTTGTTGGTTATTGGAACCGGATTTTTTAAGCCAAATATGACTTCCTTCATTTCTGTGCTTTACAAAGACCATCCTGAGAAAAAAGATGGCGCTTACACCATTTTTTACATGGGCGTAAATGCCGGTGCTTTTTTAGGTATTATGCTTTGCGGATATGCAGGAGAAATTCTTGGCTGGAGTTGGGGTTTTGGGTTGGCAGGAATTTTTATGTTGCTGGGCTTGCTTCAATTTACGTTGGCCCAAGATATTTTTGGTGAAGTTGGAAAAAAACCGAACAAAGAAGATAAAA
The DNA here is from genome assembly GCA_014859175.1 of Lutibacter sp. GTDB lineage: Bacteria > Bacteroidota > Bacteroidia > Flavobacteriales > Flavobacteriaceae > Lutibacter. The sequence continues at coordinate 12,223 of JACUUQ010000052.1, forward strand.
CCATTAAAATTGACGAAAAAACGGAAGTTGAGGACCTATTAAATCCGTTTACTTTAATTGACAGGATTTTAATCATTATTGTTGCCGTTGCCGGTTTAACTTGGGTAATAAATGATCCTTTGTCTAAAATTGGGGCCGTTAACTTTTTGGAATTCGGAGGGACCGATTATTCAAGCGCCACCATAATTATTACGCTTTTGCTATTTGTTTACCTTTTAGGTTCAAGAATTGTAAGATACAGTCCTGTTACGCGAGACAAAATGTTCGCCGTGGTGATTTTTGCGTTTTTCATTATTTTCTTCTGGGCATCATTTGAGCAGGCAGGCGGTTCTATGAGTATTTTCGCAAAAGATTACACCAGCAGAATTTTATCGGGAAATTCGGCCATGATTTTTAATGTTGTGGATGTAATTATTACCATTGTGCCTGTGGCAATCATTACTTGGGTGTTGTTTTTATTGTTCAAACAAACCTTTAAAAAATATTTATGGTCCAATTTGGTTTTGGGGTTTAGTTTCATCATCATTTGGGGATTGATTATTTGGAAAGTCAACACCAATTTCAATACCTACTCTTATGAAATAAGCTATAAAACATATCAGGTTACCGAAACAAATGAAAACGGTGGTACAACCGTAAAAGATTTTCCGATTACTGCTGAAACCATTATTCCTGAAAATGCAGTTTTGATCGACAACACAACTGTCATAAGATCTGCAAACGATTTTGTGCAAAACGACAAAATAGGCATTATCGATATTGATAAAAAAGGAGCAAATTATAAATATTTAACCACCCAACAGGCTGCAATGATCAACACGAATATCGATGCAACTGTTTTAAGAAAAAAAGACAATGAAATTCAAATTCCTGCCACCTGGTTTTTAATTTTAAATTCCTTATTTATTATCGCTTTTGCGCCGTTGTTTTCAAAATGGTGGGAAAGCAAGTACAATCCGAAACCGGCCAATAAATATGCCATTGGTTTATTTTTTCTGGGAATTGGTTTTGCCTTTTTGGCTTATGGTGCTGCAGGAATTCCGCAAGGCGCCAAAACTGCTTCTGTAAGCATTGTTTGGCTAATACTCGCTTACCTTTTTCATACATTGGGCGAACTTTGCGTGTCACCGGTCGGACTTTCTTATGTGAGTAAATTGGTGCCTGCAAGAATGATTGCATTTATGTTTGGCGTTTGGTATTTGGCATTGGCCATAGGAAACAAAACATCCGGGCAAATGGGCGCGATGATTGATGACATTACAGAGAAATACGACATTTCAACCTTCTTTTTAATATTTACGTTTGTGCCAATAATCATTGGTCTTATTGCGCTGTCGTTAAACCCAGTTTTGAAAAAATTAATGCACGGCGTAAAATAAATTTAAAAAACTTTGTAAATTTGGCAACATTATTGCGTCCAACGTTCAGATAAACGTAAAAAAAATAAACATGAAAAAAATACTTATTGTGACCATAACCTTATTCAGCCTTTCAATTTCCGCACAAGGGATTAATTGGATGACTTTTGAGGAAGCTGTTAAAGCACAGAAAGTTACGCCTAAAAAAATATTTGTTGATGCTTATACCGTTTGGTGTGGCCCATGTAAAATGTTGGATAAAAACACCTTTTCCAATCCTGACTTAATCGCGTATATGAATGAAAATTATTACTCGGTTAAATTTAATGCAGAAGGCAATGAAACTGTTAATTTTAAAGGAAAAAAATACACCAACCCTGGTTTTAACCCAAAGTCAAATGGCAGAAACAGCGCACACGAGTTGTCTGGATTTTTCGGAATTAGAGCTTACCCAACATTGTTATTTTTAGATGAGAAAGCTGATTTTATTACGCCGTTAACAGGTTATAGAACGCCAGCGCAACTGGAACTTTATTTAAAAATGTTTAAAAATGACGATTATAAAAATTTAAAAACACAGGAAGAATTCAATGCGTATGCCTCCAGTTTTAAATATACATTCAAAGAATAAATGAGTGCCTAAAATGCCTAAAGTTTAATATTTCTCATTCTTATGATTGTTACAAGTCAAGGTGTTTTATGCTTTTTGATAAAAAAACGGCTTAATTTATTATAAATGGCCTAATTCTAATAAATACAGCAATTTTTATCTAAACGTTTTAGGCCTGCCCGCCTTTTTGGTGGGCGTTCCCCGCCGAAAAGGCGGGTCGGGCTTTATGTTACAATCTTTTTTAATGCGCCGAAAAAGGCTCATTAAAAAAGGATTTTCACTGCAATCCCTAACGCAAATGCTGTTTTAAATAGAACTTAGCCTTAAAAATTAAGACGTCTTTTTGTTATTTTTAACTTTAAGTACTTCAAACTTCAGGCACTTTAGGCACTTTAAGTACTTTAAGTACTTTAAGTACTTTTTTTAACTATTTATTTACAACAAAAGCTCCTTTTTGCAACGTATTGTAAAAAGGAGCTTTATTTTTCAGGCATGTTTGTTCCCAATCTTTCACATAACTTTTATAATTTGTGCCATCTGCAATAATTATTTTTGGATTCACGTATTCCAATAATCTTTCCAAATTTATTTTTGGCGATTGTCGCAAAATCACAATCGTTGGTTTTACCGAATTTAGCCGGTAAATCCCCAAACTGTCCACAATTAAAATAATTTCATCGTTAAAATAATACAGATTTTTTATTTTTTCTGACGGGTGCATTTCGTCCAATCCAGCACCAACCAAATATGCCGTTTTAAAATTAGCGTTTGTTATTAAGGAATCTGCAGAAGTATCGAAACGAATCTTATTTCCTGTTCTTTTCCCAACGGTAGTTGCCTTGCTTTGGTTAAAAACAATAAATTCATTGGAGGACTGAATACCATATTTTTCATAAACAAAGACCATTTGAAGCAATACGATTGAAATTAAAACCAATACAAATCGGTAAAAAACTTTTTTCTCTGTCCATTTTAACCCAAAAAATAACAGCGCATAAAAAGCGGCCATCAGCAGCAACGACATTGAAATTTGTTGAATTATAAAATATTCCTGATCTGCAACCCAGGCCACAAAATGATTCATTTGCCGAATGACAAAAATAAACGCATCGACCAAAAATTGTGGAGCCATTTGCAGAACCGACAAGATAGTGACAAGAATTCCTGCAGTTAAAATAATTCCCAATACAGGAATAATCACCAAATTCGAAATAAAAAACAACCCTGGAAATTGATGAAAATAATACAGACTTAAAGGCAAAACACCAATTTGCGCAGCTGCTGAAACCGTTAACAGTTGCCATAATTTATCAAATAACCAAAATTTAGGTTTCCATAAATTGTACAATTTTGGCTGAATCCACACAATAGAAAAAACTGCCAGATAACTCAGCTGAAAACCTACCTCAAACAAAAAATACGGATTGAACAACAGCAAAAAAAACATAGAAATAACCAAATTTTTGTACACATTTGAAGGCCGGTTTACGTGTATCGCGATTGCAATTGCAGTAAACATGGCCACTGCCCTCACCACAGAAGGCGACAAACCCGCAATGATGGCATAAAGCCACAAAATGGATATTATAAGGATTGACGCCGCCAGTCTTCCGTGTTTAAAATAATGCAATGGCTTAAAAACCGCTGATAAAATCAACAGTATGATTCCGATGTGCAACCCGGAAATAGCCAAAATATGGATAGCGCCGGCACCGATATAGCTTTGCCGCAATTCACTTGTGAGGTGTTGCCGCTGTCCTAAAAGCAGCGCATTAACAACAGCCATATCATCATTCTTAAATCCGTATTGAATCAATGCCAAATTAATATCCTCCCTAATTTTTGCGGCAATTCCCTTTACCGTTTGTTTGGATATCTTCAACTTTAAAAATTGAAAATTTTCCCCATAAATTTGATGGTGAATTTGCTGTTGCTGTAGGTATTTTTTGTAATTAAAACCATACGGATTTAAAGGTTCAGCAATTTCTGTAAAAACCATTTTTACCGCCAAGCAATCATCAACCCGCAACTGGCGGTTTGTGCTGTCTTTTTGAATATTGACCAAAATTTTGCCGATGGATTTTTCTCCGTTCAGTTGCGTTACTTCCGCTTCATATTTGTCGTAATAATTAG
>JACUUQ010000053.1 GCA_014859175.1 Lutibacter sp.
AACAATTAGGCGTAGCGGTAGCGAAGCCAAATTTCTCAACGGTGCTGAGGTTTTGAACAATTAATAGAAAATCCTTGATTTAAAATTTAAAAAAGAGTTTATTCACTTCGGATAAACTCTTTTTTAGTTTGGCATTCAATTTGCAAAAGCATTCACAAACAAGCCAATCATGAAAAAATTTATAGGAATAGGAATCATTACTTTATTAAACATCACTTTTTTTGGTTGTGGCGCTTCAAAAGCACAGAATAGTCATCCATTTAAAGTGCTGGAAGCCACTTATGCCATTGCCGTTGGTGAGCAACCGGATTTGATGGTGACTACGCTAAAAATTACCACAAACAACAAGGAAATTCAATTGGACAGCGTGTATTTTAGAAATCACAAAGCGCCTTTAAAACTCGTTGAAAGTGATGAAAACTCCGTTTTTATCGGAAGTTTTATATTTTCAACAATACCTCACGACTATATTTTACACAGCGATCCAAAACAGGAATTTGGAAATAAGCCACCTGTGAAAGTTTTAAAATTGCCTTTTGAACTTAGCGACACTGAAGCTGTTGTAAGCTATTTTTATAAGGACAAAAACAATTATTATAAAATTTTGGGAGTGAAGGAAAAGTAAAGACAGAAGTCCAAAGACCGAAGTATGGAGACTGAAGTTTTTGACTGCACGACTGCACGACTGCACGACCCTTATTGATTGCACGACCGAAAATCTACAAATCTTCGGCATAAACCAACCCAATCTCTTTTCTGACAGCATCCAACAAAGAGATAAGTTCTGCACTGTTTTGATGTGACCATAAACTGCTTTGCGTACGGTTTTCAAGCAGGCAAGCATTGCATTCCGCAATTTGGTGCGCATATCCTTTCCCTATTTTTGGCAATGAAAGCTTTTCTTCGTTTTCGTCTTTGTTAAGCAAAAAAGTGCTTGCTTCATTCCAAGGGCCGTCAATAATAATTTCACCTAAAGTGCCGCTTATTTTTGCGATTCTTTTAGAATTAGAGTTAAAACTGCTGAAAAGTAGGGCCTGTGCATTTTTATAATCAAAAATAATGGAAACTTGTGAGTCGGCACCCGATTCATAAAAATGTGCTTTGGCCATAATCTTGTCGGGCATTCCCAATATCAAATAAGCCAAAAAAATCGGATAAATACCAATATCAAGTATGGAACCGCCTCCCAATTCCTTGTCGTAAATGCGTTGAATTGAAGGAGGTGCTTTGAAGGAAAAATCGGCATTCAGATACTTTACTTCACCAATTTCGCCATTTTCAACAAGGTTTTTTATTTTTTTTATGGCAGGCAAAAATCGTGTCCATAAGGCTTCCATTAAAAACATATTGTGCTGTTTAGAGGCTTCAACCATGTTAAAAACTTGTTTTTGGTTTATCGCAAAAGGCTTTTCGCACAACACGGCTTTTTTATGTTCCAAGGCTAAAACGGTAAGTTGCGCGTGGTTGTTGTTGGGCGTTGCAATATAAACAATGTCCACAAATTTATCCTGCAGCAAGGCTTCATACGAACCATAAAACTTTTCTGCATCGTTATTTTTGGCAAACACTTCGGCTTTGGCCAAATCTCTCGATGCAACTGCTTCAAGTTCAGCGTTTTTTACCAACTTTAAGTCGTTCACAAACTTTTGGGCTATTTTACCCAATCCAATAATTCCCCATTTAATTTTCTTATTCAAAACTTCAAAATTTAGACGATTAAAAACAGCATAAAAGTACTTAATTTTTATTTGGCACAGAATTTGAAAATCATTTAAAAGAATGTTAAAAACAAAATGATTATGAAGGCTGTAAAATTACTTTTAGGAACGTTGGTTATAGGAATGTTGTTCAGTTCCTGTATTGTTGACAACAGCATTGATGAACCTTATTATGTATCACTTGAAGAAGTTGTTACGGCAAATGATTTGTGGTACATAGATTACAATAACACCACGGGGCCTGGCGATGTGCCATTTTTATCGAAAGCCTTCACCATATCATTTATAAACGGAAAAGTTTATGCCAATAACAATCTGGTGGGCATAGGAACTGTTGGAAATGGTTATGGCATTCAAATTGGATTTTACGACACTTTTGACGGTCGTTTAAAAATTAGTCACAATATTGATGGTTATTACAACTTTGATGTCATTCAATTGTCGTTAAACAATATAAAATTAAGGGACAATTACAACAAAGTCACTTATAATTTAATTGGATACAAAAAATTCAATTTTGATTATGACCAGGTTTTTTACGACAATATTGAATATTTTTTACAGGAATATAAAGCTTGGGAAAAAACCTATACAAGTACAGCCGGAACAGTAAACGCTTTTGATTATGAAAATTTTTTACAGTTTACGCCAGAAAATTTAACAACATTTTATTCTTCCAAAGATAATGTTGGCACGCCTATTGCTAATATCTATTGGGATTATGTAGGAGATTATGCGGTTTATGATGTTAAAGGGTATGACAATCTAAAAATTTTAACATTAGATTATGATACTTCGGACAATGAAAAGTTTGAACTCACCGTTATTAATGATGGAAAGATAAGTTTGTATCACATAGCTTCTGGAACAACATACGAGTTTACCGGAAGAGGTTACATACAATACTTGAAACCAAGTTCAAGTTTGGCCAAAAGCGCCACAAGCGATCAAGGCAGAGCGAGAACAAAAGTATTTAGAGAAACAGAAATTAGAAGAGATTTAAAATAAAGTTTGGTTAGTTGATTTTTGGTTGGTTATTTATAACCAATTGAGTTAGCCGCTCCCTCATCGGGGCGGCTTTTTTTTGTACCTTTATGGTTTGAAAAAACAACTCAAATGAATTATAAAACAGCATTTATTACAGGGGCAACTTCAGGAATTGGAAAAGCTACCGCGCAACTTTTTGCACAAAACAACATACGTTTAATTCTTTGCGGCCGACGTGGTGAAAGGCTTACTGAATTAAAAGAGGAACTTAGCCAATTAACCGAAGTTACCACACTTCAATTTGATGTTAGCAACAGAGATGAAGTTTTCAAGGCAATTGAATCATTGCCAAATGAATTCAAGAAAATTGATATTTTGATTAATAATGCAGGAAATGCGCATGGATTAAGCAGCATTCAGGATGGAAATATGGATGATTGGGATGCGATGATCGATATCAATGTGAAAGGATTGTTGTATGTTTCAAGAGCGATTCTTCCCCAAATGGTGGAACGAAATGACGGCTTTGTGGTAAATATTGGCTCAATTGCCGGTAAAGAAGTTTATCCTAATGGTAACGTGTATTGCGCTTCAAAATACGCGGTAAACGCTTTAAACAAAGCAATGCGAATCGATTTAAACCAACACAATATTCGTGTATCCGCCATCCATCCCGGCGCCGTGGAAACGGAGTTTTCGGAAATTCGTTTTAAGGGCGATATAGAAAAAGCAAAAAATGTTTATAAAGGATTTAAAGCCTTGCAACCGGAAGACATTGCCGATATTATTTACTTTGTGATTTCCCGGCCTTATCACGTAAACATAGAAGATTTGATCGTGTATTCAACAGCGCAGGCTTCGGCAACCATATTAAAAAAAGAGGTTTAAACTTAGTTTAAACCTCTTTTTTACAAATACTTATTAAAATTACGGGTTAATTTTAGTGATTAAAATTGTTCCAACGTTGGTTTCCAGTCCTTTTGTCACTTCAATTGGCCCTGTTGAAGAGAAAGGAGCATAATCTGATTTTTCAATTTTCAACAAATAATTTCCTTCAGGCAAGCCTTGTAAAACAAAGCGACCTTCATCATTTGTATAAGTTGAGGTTATTGGCGTTAAAAAAGCAGTATCGGTTTCATTATAAACATAAACCGTGGCGTTTTCTGCAGGCATTAATACAGTTTCAGTTTCCTCAGCATCTGCAGCACGCCCTAAAATTGTTCCTGAATTAACTTCAGCAATGACCCTTATTACAGGTTTTAAATTATAATTTCCTGAAGCTCCTGCTTTTACGATGGATTTTTGCACATCCCAATCTAAAATGAATGTGTAAGAAAATCCTGGTTCTAAAGCAGTGTTTAAATGAAGTTTAAGTCCGGATTGCATGGCACTTGGCGTGCTAAGCGGAATTTCAGCTGTTTCACCGTCTAAAACTATGGCATTACCTTCTCCAAGAATCAATCGAATTTGATTTAACATTCCAGATTCAATGTATTCATCAGTTAAAACAAGCGTATTTCCGGCCACGAGTTCTGTTAAATCAACGCGATTTAATGGGTCGTCGGTATTCGGTAACGTAAAACCTTCAAAACTGATCCAGCCGCTGTCGCCGTCATTTCGGTTATATTGAACATCAATAATATGAACCAAAACCTTTTCATATTCACCTTCAGCATCCACTAATTTTAATTGAATACTCGAGGTGTTCTCACTATTGCTGCTGTTATTATCGCAGCTTACAAAGCTTAAAGTTGCAAAAATCATTGCAACCAAAAATAAATTACTTAATTTCATATTTTAATGTTTTAAATTTATATTTTATTGTTTTTAATTTGGGATTGTGGAAACGCGTTTGATTTTTAACGAGGCGTTTTCAAAGTTATTGCCATTTTTAACGTTTTTAACATGATTAACAAGCGGCTTTTAATAAAAAATTTGTTGGCCCACAACGATGAAAACAGCTTTTACGACAAGAAGCTTAAAATTTCATTGGAACATAAAGAGGGAAAAGCAAAATTTTTGAAAATCGTTTGCGCCCTGGCAAATTCAAATCCCGAAAACAACTCCTATATCGTAATTGGCGTTGATGATCAGTTCAATAAAATTGAAGGTGTCGATTTTTTTGATGACAGCAAGATTCAGAATTTAATGAATTCCTATTTTAACAATCCGCCAAAAATTCAATATGAAAATATTCCTTTTCCGCGGTTACAAAAGCACAAAGTGGTGGGTTTGGTTACCATTCATCCTTCAAAGAAAATAGCTTCGCTTAATAAAAATATTTGGAAATATGTTAACGGAACCATTTTTTACAGACGAGGCAGCAACTCTTTATCAACATTGGAAACGTTTGAAATCACCGAATCCAACAAAGCCATTGTTGAAGCTATAGAAAAAAATGCCAGCAATAATATTCAACTTACTTTAGACGGCGTATTTGATTTTATAAACCGTCATAAAAAAGCGCATCACCCAACCTACAAGGTTTTTAATGAGCTAATTGTGCTTTGTTGGGCGGGAGAAAAAAGGGTGGTAAAAGGCGAAACTTTTTATTCACGCGTTGATATTGAGTTAATTAATGAACAAGTTCGGTTGTTTTATTCCGCTTTGGATGAGGTAAAAATAGAATTCGACAAAAATTCCTTCAGAATTACGGAATATGTTTACTTGGGGCTGAAAAAATCGTTCGATTATTATCCCTTGGAAAAAACCGTTATTCATTTTAAGGAAAATGGAAAATATAACATTGTAAGCGAACTGTTGTTTGAACCTCCTCAGTTTGATAAAAAATTATTGCACCACGTTTTTAACAATTGCAATGCCATTTTAGAGAAATTAAAAAAGAATTTGCCGCTGACGGAAATTGAATTGGCAGATGTTCATGAAATGGCTACCTATTATTTAATTTGTGTTTTAAATAAAATCCCGAACGCCTTTATCAGGCTGAAAGAATCGGAATTGTTGTTAAAAAATTTAGAAGATAAAACAGGATACATCAAATACAAAGAAGCGTTAAGGATTCTCAGAAAAGTTAAGTATAGCTAAAGGTTATTCTAACTAATCAGTACTTAGAGTGCCTAAAGCTTGGAGTACTTAAAGTTAAAAAAATGCGGCTAAGATATAAAAAAGCCTTAACCAGATTAATAATCCACCTTTTTTGAAAAAGATTAAAAAAGGGTTCATTTTAAATGAGTTGCTGCACATAAAACCAATTTACTTAAGGCACTCAAGGCACTCCAAACTTTAGGCACTAATTTTTTTTATCAACCCTTTAATTTTTTGAACAATTCCAGCGCATAACCATCTGTTAAACTTGCCACATAACCGCAAATGGATAAGATCCTTAAATACAGATTTTCTTTAGGTTCCTGCAAACTTTCGGGCAACAAGTTCAAAATTAATTTATCATAATTTGTCAGGGAATTTTCATATTTTCGGTTGCTTGCAGTAACAAAAACATCCAATAAAGTGGCAATTACATTGTAGCCAACCAATTCTTTTTCAATGACTTCACGGCTTTTATAAATTTTTTCGATGCTTAGTTTAATGATGTCATTTATTTGCGCTTCATAAATACATTTATCCAATAAAGAGTGTTGGTATTCCCCTTTTAAAATAGCGTCTTCCTGCTTTAAAAAAACGTTGGCGGCTTCATTAATCAAATTTCCGATGGCCAAAGCGCGCAGGTAACTTAAACGGTCTTTTTTGAATTGCAGTTGATGGTATTTTTTGGTGTCGATGGTATTTTTTACCAATTTTATCAAATATTCAAGCGCAAAATCTTCCTCAATCAATCCCAAATTGATGCCGTCTTCAAAATCGATGATGGTATAACAAATATCGTCGGCAGCTTCAACCAAATAAGCCAAAGGATGCCTGTGAAAACTGGAATTTTCGCTCTTTGAAGCAAGTCCTAATTCCTGAGCGACGTCTTCAAAACAAGGAACTTCCGATTGAAAAATGCCATATTTTTTATCGGCGACATGCGTTGTTGGTTTTTTTGGCAAAGATTCTTTTGGATATTTTATAAAAGTGCCCAACGTGGCGTAAGACAATCGCAATCCGCCTTCCATACCGGTTTTGCTTTCTGTTAGAATTCTGAAACCGTTTGCATTTCCTTCAAAATCCACAAAATCTTGCCATTGCTTTTTGGTAAGTAGGGCTTCATATTGTTGTCCGTTTCCATGTTTAAAATATTCGCCGATGGCTTTTTCGCCGCTATGTCCAAAAGGCGGATTTCCAATATCGTGCGCCAAAGCAGCTGTGGCCACAATAGCGCCAAAATCGTTCATCGTATAGCCTTGTTCCGCCAATTCAGGATGATTTTTAAGCACCTGTTCGCCAACTCTTCTGCCTAAAGAACGCGCCACAACGCTAACTTCTAAACTGTGGGTAAGCCTTGTGTGCACAAAATCAGTTTTCGAAAGCGGCACCACCTGCGTTTTATCCTGCAAACTTCTAAAGGAATCAGAAAAAATAATGCGGTCGTAATCCACTTCAAAACCCAAACGGGTTTCGTCCTGTTCTTTGCGCGGTCGAAGTTTTGTGTCGCCAAATCTTTTGAGCGACAATAGTTGGCTCCAGTTCATGCTCATGGTAAAATATTTGTTGCAAGATACTTAATAATTTATATTTTTTTAAAGGCTTATTTTGGCAATATGGCTAAGTTCTATTTGCAACAGCATTTGCCTGTTTTGGGATAAAAATCATTACGAAATTATAAAAAATCAATTCAGCAGAAAATTACTTAACCGCAAAAAAGCGCAAAGAAAATACGCAAAGCTCGCAATTTTTAGGGTTAACGTTTAATCATTCCATTTTCAAAATCCTAATTCAAAAATCGTCAATCGTAATTCCATTTGCGTTAGGGATAGCAATGGAAAACCTTTTTGCGCTTTTTCTGCGTAAAAAGTTTGGAGTGAATAGCCCGACCGCCTTTTCGGCGGAAACGCCCAAAAAAAATTTAGGAAGGCTCAAAATACCAAATATAAATTGCTGCTTATTGGGATTTACCCAAAAATCTTAACATTTAGGTTATAGAACAGTAAACTTGGATTAACCATTAATTAACATTAGGCACCTTAATTTGTGGTTCATAAAATAAATAGGAACGCGATGCGATTATTGGTAACTTCAATTTTAATTTTTTCAAGTACTTTTTTATTCAGCCAGTCTTTTGAAGTAAGCTCTTTCTTTGCTGATGCTCCAAAAAACGGAAAAATTGAAGGTGTGGTTTTGGACAACGAAATCGAAAATGAGCCTTTGGCGTTTGCAACAATTACTGTTAAAAACACTGATTTCGAAACAAATTCAGATTTAGACGGGTCTTTTTCCTTCAATCTAAAACCCGGGAATTATACCTTGCAAGTGCAGTTTTTAGGCTATGAAACCATTGAATTGCGCGATGTTGCTGTTGTTGCCGGAAACACACTTTCCATTACTCAAAAATTAAAAGCTTTAACGTTGAATACCGATATTTCAATGCTTAATTAATTGCGTGTCTCTTAACATTAATTTTACCCTATTATCACTTTTTTATAACTTCTAAGTAACCTTTTGTTTAACCAAGCGCTATTTCTTTGCATCAACATTTAAACAAATAAATTTAACTAAATTATTACTTATGAAAACTTTTTATTACTTAATTGTACTGATTTTTATTTCAAATTTTGCCGTTAGTTGCGGAAGCGACAATGATTCACCTTTGATGATTGACGAGGAAGTGCCAGAAACGGTAGTCACAAAAGCCGGAATTATTAAAGCAAATGAAACTTGGACTGCTGATAAAATATATATTTTGGGAGGAAAAGTTGTTGTGGATGATGGCGTTACATTAACCATTGAAGCCGGAACAATTGTTAAAGGTGCTGAAGGACAAGGTTCATTGGCTTCTGCATTGATTGTTGACCAAGGCGGAAAATTAATTGCAGAAGGAACTGCTGCCAAACCAATTATTTTTACATCTGTATTGGACAATATCCAAATCGGACAAAAGGCCGGAACTAACCTAACGATTGCCGACAATGGTTTGTGGGGGGGCGTAATTGTTCTTGGTAAAGCGCCAATTTCTGTAGGCGGTGATGTGGCCACAAAACAAATAGAAGGAATTCCTGCAACAGACTCTTTTGGGCAATTTGGAGGAACTATTGCAAACGACAATTCGGGGGTGTTTAAATACCTTTCTATAAGACACGGCGGAATTACCATTGGTGCAGATAACGAAATTAACGGATTAACCCTTGGCGGTGTTGGGTCAGGAACAATAGTTGACCATATTGAAATTGTTGCCAACCAGGATGATGCCATTGAAATTTTTGGAGGTTCGGTAAATGTTACCAATATTCTTACTTGGGCACAAGGCGATGACGCTTTGGATTTTGATGAAGGTTGGTCGGGATCAATAAACAATGCCTTGGTTATTATGGGAGCAGACTCTGACAGTGCAATGGAATTTGATGGACCCGCAGGTTCTGCGGCAACGGAAGCTGGTTACACAGTTGAAAATGTTACGCTTATAGGAGTTGGAACTTCAAGCAAATATGCCGATTTAAGAGACGGACTGATTGCAAACATGAAAAACGTTTTGGCTTATGGTTTTTCTGCAACTTCTAAAGTTAAGGTGAATGGCGCAGACTCTAAAACCGAATTGGCAAACGGCAGAATTACCTTTTCTAATTGGGAAATTGTTTTGCCGGTTGGTGTTGCGGTAGCTGATTTAATTGAAGGAGCGAATCCAGGTGATGAGGTTAAATTCACTGATAATGTAACTTCAATAGCTTCGCCAAGTGCTGCTACAGTTGGGGCAACCACTTCAGTGTTTTCTTGGACTTACGCCGCATCAAAAAGTGCTTTCTAATAAAATTTTAAATTTTTAATCAAAATGTCCATATGCCTAATTAGGCTGTGGACATTTTGTTCATTTTATCATATAAATAAAACAACAAGATGTTAAAAAAAGGGATTCTTATAATTGTGTGTTTAATGGCGGCAATGCAAGTGACAAATGCACAAACAGGAAAATTAACGGGAAAAATTTTGGATGGCGATTATAATGATGTGCTGGCGTTTGCCAATGTTTCGGTAAAGGGTACTGAAAAGGGCACTTCGTCAGATTTTGACGGGCTTTATGAATTAGCGCTTAAAGAGGGCGAATACACCATAGTTTTTTCATTTATTGGTTATGAATCAAAAGAAATAACCGGAGTAAGCATTAAAAACAACGAGGTTACAACCATAAATGTCACCTTAAATTCTTCCGTAATGCTTAAGGAAGTGATGGTAACTTCATCCGCCAGACAAAATACAGAGGAATCGATTTTATTTTACCAAAAGAAATCGGCGACCTTGATGGATGGTTTGTCTATTGCGAGCATCAACAAAACCGGAGCCAGCAATATAGCTTCTGCCATAAAAAGCGTTCCGGGAGTTTCTGTTCAGGACGGAAAGTTTGTTTACGTTCGCGGATTGGGTGACAGATACACAAAATCTATTTTAAACGGCATGGATATTCCCGGACTTGATCCTGATAAAAACACCATTCAAATGAATATTTTTCCAACAAATATTTTGGAAAATATTTTGATTGTTAAATCGGCTTCTGCTGATTTACCTGCCGATTTTACTGGCGGTGTTATCGACATTGTGACCAAAGATTTTCCTTCACAAAGGCAAATGGAATTTTCTGTTTCGGGAGGTTTTAATCCCGATATGCACTTAAAAGACAATTATTTAACTTATGAAGGCGGGGCAACCGACTTTTTGGGATTTGATGATGGAAACAGACAACTTCCAATTTCAACAGCACAAATTATCCCAAATCCGGCATCTGCAAAAAACAGAACTTTAGAGCCAATTACACGTGCTTTTAACAGAACGCTGGCCGCGGAACAAAAAACAAGCTTGCCCGATTTTGGCTTTGGGTTTAATTATGGAAACCAGTTTGATGTGAACGACAATAAACTTGGTGTTATCGCTTCCGTTGATTATAAAAACACCACCACCTTTTATGAAGGATTTGAAAACGGTATTTACCAAAAACCCGAAGAAAGAGATGAATTTGAATTAAGATTCGACAGAAGGCAACGTGGCGATATAGGCACAAACAATGTATTGGCATCATTTTTAGCGGGCTTGTCTTACAAAACTGCAAAATCAAAATACAACCTTAATTTTTTGCACATTCAAAACGGTGAAACCAAAGCAGCACTTTTCGACCAAAAAACTGAAATATCAAACGCCATTGATGTGGTAAAAGATAATTTGGAATATACCGAACGCGCCATCACCAATGTGCTTTTATCGGGTAAACACACTAGTGAAGACGCTTCTTTTATTACGGAATGGAAAATATCGCCAACCTATTCAAGGGTTTATGACAAAGATGTAAGATTGACTACTTTTATAAAATTGACTGATGGATTTACCATTAGTTCAGATGCCGGTTTTCCTAACAGAATTTGGAGGGATTTGGAAGAAATAAATGCAGTTGGTAAAGTAGACTTCACAAAAAAATATAACCTTTTTGACAATAAAGCAATTTTTAAATTTGGCGGATTGTACAGTTACAAACAACGTAACTACGACATTTTCAACTATGAAATTGCTTTTAGAAACATAAGTCCTACTGTTTTTGGCGGCAATCCAAATGCTATTTTGGCGCCTGAAAATATTTGGACGCCATCAACCAATACCGGATCTTATGTTCGCGGTAATTTTGAACCGGCCAACTCATTCGATGCCAACCAAAATACTGCAGCAGGTTATCTTTCAAATGAATTTAAAATTGGCGATAAATTGCGTACCATTTTGGGGGTTAGGGCCGAGTATTTCACCACTTTCTTTACGGGCCAAAACAATTTGGGAAGCCAAATTTACGACAATGAAAAAACGCTTGACGAATTGGATTTTTTTCCATCAGCAAATTTTATTTATGAATACAATGATGCCATAAACATCAGAATGTCGTATTCTAAAACCACCGCAAGACCAAGTTTTAAAGAATTGTCGGTGGTTCAAATTCCCGATTTGCTTACCGGGGTGATGTTTTTGGGGAATATTGATTTAAAACCATCTTATATTGACAATGTTGATTTAAGGTTTGAAAAATATGGAGAACAGGCACAAATGTTTGCAATAAGCGCTTTTTATAAAAGTTTTAAGAATCCTATCGAGTTGGTTGCATTTTCCGTAATTGCACCAAACCAATTTACGCCAAGAAACTCGCCATCGGCAACGGTTCTAGGTTTTGAATTTGAAGCAAGGAAGAATTTCAACTTTATTTCTGAAAGTTTAAAAGACCTGAGTTTAAACGTAAACCTTTCTGTCATCGATTCTAAAATAAAAATGAGCAAGGGCGTAAATCAAGAATTTGATTCACGAAAAACTTTTGCCCGTGAAGGAGAAGTTATTGATGACTCACGACAGTTGCAAGGGCAGTCGCCATTTTTGGTGAATGCCGGATTAAATTACAACAACAAAACAATGGGTTTAGAAACCGGACTGTTTTTTAACGTGCAGGGAAAAACGCTTGAGGTTGTTGGTTTCGGACAAAACCCCGATGTTTATGTGCAGCCTTTCAATAGTTTGAATTTCAACTTTTCAAAAACATTGGATAAGGAAGGCAAATCTTCTTTAAGTTTAAAAGTTGACAATATTTTGGATGAAAAACGTCAAAGTTTGTACGATTCTTATGGAGCGGCGGCACAACCGTTTTCCTTCAGAAAACCAGGAATGGCTTTTTCATTGGGATACAGCCTCAGCTTATAAAAAGGCTTATTCATAAAACATAAAAACAAAAAAGGCTGAAATTTATATTTCAGCCTTTTTTGTTTTAAAAATCACCATCAATTTTTTCGTTAATTTACCACCAAAGCTTTTTCTTCAACATTGATTATTTTGTTTTCCTGATAGGTAACAACGTTAATTTTATCGGTTTTAAAATACGTCCAAACACCTTCTTTTACGCCATTATTATAAGTGGCAATCGCTTTTTTGTTGCCCAGTAAATCATAGCTGATCCACGTGTCGTGCAATTTGCCCTCTTTATTGAAATATCCTTCTCGTTCAATAATGGAACTGTTATCGGCAAAATAATAAGTCGCTTTTACCAAATCGTTCTCCATTTTTTGATAGACTACTTTTTGTTCTTGTGAAAATGCTGTGATGCAAAACAACATTACAATGAGGTTTATTAATGTTTTCATAATATTTTTGATTTAAGTTATTTTTTACATTATAAAAGTATGTAATTTGCTTTTTATTTACTTTAAGTTAACGTTAAGTTTACATTAAGTTTTTTTGAAATTACATAAATAAATGCAAATCAAGTAGTTAAAATATGTATTATTTCTATTTTAAATTAGGTTCTTAATAAATAGGTTTTTCTTAACCTAAAATTTACATTGAAATAACAGTAATTAGTAAAAATTCAACAAGATTATTGATGTAGCTACTCATAGTATTTGTATATTTGTTTAAAATCATTCTAAATAAGTATTTTGGGAACAACTGAAAATTCTGGTATTTTTAATTACGATTTTGATTGGAGCGCTTCAACCAAAAAGAAGCCACACATTGAGATCAATGAAAAATGCTGTGAAAAATTTAAAAACAAAAGCAACAAGACTTGCAAAAAATGCCCAAACCGACTGCCTTGAACATTATATTTTAGCTACTTTTGTCTTTCGTTTTAGAAATATAAAATGCTATTTGATTCAAAAAAATTATTTGTTAAATTTTTAAAGTGGAGATACCATCATATTTCCAATAAACAATTCACCAATATTGCCAGTGCCGTTATCGGATTGCTTGCAGGTTTGGCTGCGGTCGTTTTAAAAAATCTCACGCACTTCATCCAAAAATTATTGGAGGGCGGATTTATCAAGCAAATTCACGAAGCATTTTATTTCATTTTCCCAATTATCGGTTTTTTACTGGTATTGTTAGTCATAAAATACGGAATAAGAAAAAAAGTTGGGCACGGAATTCCTTCTACCTTGTACGCCATTTCAAAACAAAAGGGCATTATGCCCAAACACCAGATGTACGCATCTTTGATTACGGCGCCATTAACGGTTGGTTTTGGAGGATCTGTTGGTTTAGAAGGCCCTACGGTTGCCACAGGAGCCGCAATTGGCTCTAATTTTGCGCGATTTTTCCATTTGAACCAAACCACAAGAACTTTATTGATTGGAGCGGCTGCTGCAGGCGCCATGTCCTCTATTTTTCAGGCGCCTATCGCCGCCATAGTTTTTGCGGTGGAGATTTTTAGTTTGGAATTGACACTTGCCTCTATGATTCCGTTGCTTCTGGCGTCTATTACTGCGGTTTTAACCTCTTATTTCTTTTTTGGGGATGATGTGTTACTTCATTTTACTTTACAGGATAAATTTGAGTTAAACGATGTTTTATTCTATGTTTTTTTGGGAGTTGCCTCTGCAGTGGCCTCTATTTATTTCAGTAAAACATATTTTACCATTGGCAATTTTTTTAAAAAATTTGAAAACCCTTATGCAAAGTTGCTTATTGGCGGATTGTCATTGGGCGTTATTGTTTATTTTATACCTACGCTTTTTGGGGAAGGTTATGAAACCATCAACAATATTTTGCTTGGTAATGTTGATGGAATTTTGAGAAATAACATCCTGCACATTTTGTCCGACAATACCTACATAATTATCTTGTTTTTAATGGGTTTAATCGGCTTTAAAATAATCGCCACTTCCCTTACTTTTGGCGCTGGCGGTATCGGAGGCATATTTGCGCCAACCTTGTTTACGGGCAGCGTAACAGGTTACGTCTTTGCTTTGATGGTGAATGCCAGCAACTTGTTTAACCACCAGCTTTCACTGACCAATTTTGCCATGGTGGGCATGGCAGGTTTAATGGCGGGCATTTTACAGGCACCTTTAACAGCAATATTTTTAATTGCTGAAATTACCGGCGGTTATGAGCTTTTTGTGCCGTTAATGATTGTGGCCTTAATTTCTTTTGTCATCACCCAAAAATTTGTGCCTTATAATATTTATGCTTCCGAATTGGCAAAAAAAGGGCAGCTCATTACGCACGATAAAGATAAAAATGTGCTCATGATGCTCGATTTGGATAAACTGATTGAAAAGGATTTTGTGCTGCTTCACCCCGAAATGACCTTGGGTGATGTGGTCAATAATGCCATTGCCAAGTCGTCGCGTAATCATTTTCCGGTAGTGAATGAAGATATGGATTATTTGGGAATACTAACTATCAACGACATCAGAAGCATTATGTTCGATAAAGAGATGTACGATACCGTAAAAGTGCGTAGTTTAATGCACGCGGGTTCCGACATTATTTATTACGAAACAGACTCTGCCGAGGCTATTTTGAACAAGTTTAAGAGGAGTGGCGCATGGAATTTGGTGGTGTTTAAAGATGGAAAATACTTCGGGTTTATGTCAAAATCGCGCTTGCTTACTGCCTACAGAAGAAAATTGATTGATGTAACTGCTTAGTTTTATCTTATAAAATAATATTTTGGGCGTTCCCCGCCAGTTGGCGGGTCAGGCTATCGCTACTCGCATCCCGTAAAAACGGGCGTGCTCAAACATGTCGCTCTATCCTTAACGCAAATTGACTTACCATTTAAACTTTTAAAAATTATAGATTTATTTCCTTTTACCAACAAACGCAACCACTTTGTCGGGAAAATCGGTAAAAACGCCATCAACATTTGCTTCATATAAAGCCACTTGCAACAAATCTTCAAACGAATCAAAATCGCCCAATTGATCGGCCCTGAAAGTGTAAGCATGGACTTTTAAATTGAGCATGTGCGCGTTGGCGACCAAATTGGTGATTTGCCATTTCCCGTTTTCCTTTCCTTTTATAATTTGGGGAATCCAAGGTCCGATACCATCAGCGTAGGTCGCAATTTCTTCCAATTTTTCATCGGATTTAAATTCCGTCAATTGCACCAAAAAAAGTTCGCTTTTAAATTCATTTCTGATTCTTTTTAGCTCCTTGGCATCAAAACACTGCAAAATGCAATTGTCATTTTTAGTTTTGTAGCCATAATTAGTTAATACTTCCAACACTATTTTAGAAATATCCTTGCCTTCTTTTCTGTGAAATTCAGGTTCCTTAATTTCAGGATAAATGCCAATATTTTTTCCTGTGCTTTTGTTTAATCCCTGAACGAATTCAATTTCTTCCTGCAAAGAATGCAATTTGAAGGTTGAGGTAAATATCGGAAACCGGTTTGGAAAAACAGCTTTATTGGTTGCGGGATCAAATCTTTCAGTAACGTTTAACTGTTTAAGTTCGTCAAAAGTGAAATCGATCACATAAAACCGACCGTCATTTCTTTTTTTCTCAGGAAACTTTTTGGCAACATCAGTCACCGTTTCCAAATGAATGTCGTGAATTACGATGGGAACATTGTCTTTGCTCAACACAATGTCCTGTTCCAAATAATCTGCCCCCATCGCATAAGCCATTGCTTTTGCAGGCAGTGTGTGTTCGGGCAAATATCCCGAAGCGCCTCTGTGCGCTATCACCAGTTTTTTATTTTTTTGAATTTCCATGGTAGGTTTCGCCTTGTGTTCACTGCAAGATACCAACAATAGTAAAAA
>JACUUQ010000054.1 GCA_014859175.1 Lutibacter sp.
CCGCTGAAATTGTGCGAATTACAGTCCGAAAAAAAATTAAAATATTTGGAATCACCTATCATCTTTAACGTCCTAAAAAATATGGTTTGTACCTACATGTAATAAGGTATAAAAAAATATCCATGTTATTTAGCTATTCTATCATTTGCGTTAGGGATTACTTCACCTATTATTTATTTTTTATAGGAGTTCAGTGAACCATGTTTGCAGCGGAAATCCTTTTTTGATTCGCCGGAAGGCGAATTAAAAAAGATTGCAACGAAAAGCCCGACCCGCCTTTTCGGCGGGGAACGCCCAAAACATTTAGATAAAAATTGCTGTATTTATTAGAATTAAAACATTTTTACTAAATGGGGCATTAAAATAAGAAATTTATTTCAAATTTGCAAGAATAAAATTTAATTATTTGCCTTTTTTCTTTGCCGGTGCAGGTGCAATAATCCAACTTGTGCCCAATTGATAATAGTCAAAATCCACTTTTGAGGGTTGTCGCTGCAAAGTTCCATCAGTAAAAGCACGCTGCAAAACATCTTCAATTATAAAATCGTTTTTGTTGTGCAAAGGGTCATATTTATCTTTTA
Organism: Lutibacter sp.; assembly: GCA_014859175.1. GTDB lineage: Bacteria > Bacteroidota > Bacteroidia > Flavobacteriales > Flavobacteriaceae > Lutibacter. The sequence continues at coordinate 582 of JACUUQ010000054.1, forward strand.
ATGACAACTTAAACATTTTTGCTGTGGTGTTATACCAAAATGCTTTCCAGCCGCTTCGGTAATCTTTAACCAAATCAAAAGCAGTATGGCCGGTTTGCCTATGCATTAATTTTATTAAGATCTCACCTTCTGTTCTAGTTAGTTTTTTAAGCTGGTCGGTAAATTCACCTTCCATATAATTTTGAATTACTTTAATGTATTCTTTTTTCTTCCTTTTGGATTTTATTTTCTCCAATCTCTCATTTAGAGTTTCAATTCTTTCAGCAGCCAATTTTGCATACGGATAAGCTTTCAAAGTTTTTTTACGATACCATAAATAGTAGCGACGGTCATAATCTGTTTTAAATTTTAATGTTTTTAACAGGAAAATTTCATCCAATTCTATCAATAACGTATCCCCTTCAAAAATTGTGTAACGTTCAAGTAAAGGAATAGAATCCTTATCTTCTTGCGCAAAAAGAAGTGAAACTATTAATAGGTTTAGCAAAAACAAAAACTTTTTAACTATATCTTTCATCAATTAATATATGCATCATTTTTGATCAATTAATATGTTTATCAAAAAGAGTTCCAAAATTACAACATTCAAAAAAATATTTCATAGGTCACTTGCGGTTTTTTTTAAGTAATGTGAGATATAAATTATAGCCATAAATAACATTTTACTATCTTGCGTTTGCAAAAAATGTAAATAATTATGAGCAAAACTATATTAAATAAGAAATCAATCGACTTTTTAGAAAGATATTTGAACAACGCCTCGCCTACCGGTTATGAAAGTGAAGGCCAAAAAATTTGGATGGATTATTTGAAACCTTATGTTGATACCTTTATTACCGACAGTTATGGAACAGCTGTTGGCATTATAAATCCGGATGCAAAATTTAAAGTGGTTATTGAAGGACATGCCGATGAAATTTCCTGGTATGTAAACTATATTACGCCGGAAGGTTTAATTTATGTGATCAGAAATGGCGGTAGCGATCACCAAATTGCGCCCTCAAAAATTGTGAATATCCACACAAAAAAAGGCATTGTAAAAGGGGTGTTTGGCTGGCCGGCAATTCATACCAGAGATAAAGGCAAAGAAGAAGCACCGCAATTGGACAATATTTTTATCGATTGTGGTTGCAAAAAGAAAGAAGAAGTTGAAGAGTTAGGCGTTCATGTGGGATGTGTAATCACTTATCCTGACACCTTTTTTATTTTAAATAAAAATAATTTTGTGTGCCGGGCGCTCGATAACAGAATGGGTGGATTTATGATTGCAGAAGTGGCACGTTTGTTAAAAGAAAATAAAAAAACACTGCCTTTCGGGTTGTATATCACAAACTCTGTCCAGGAAGAAATCGGATTGCGTGGCGCCGAAATGATCACGCATACCATTCAGCCAAATATTGCAATCATTACCGATGTTTGTCACGACACCTCAACGCCAATGATTGACAAAAAGAAAGAAGGCGAAACACTTTCCGGCAGCGGGCCAGTGATTAGCTATGCACCAGCAGTCCAAAATAATTTGCGTGAATTGATTGTAAACACTGCTATAAAGGAACAAATTCCTTTCCAAAGAATGGCTTCTTCGCGAGTGACCGGTACAGATACCGACGCTTTTGCGTACAGTAATGGCGGCGTTCCATCCGCATTAATCTCTTTGGCATTGCGCTATATGCATACAACGGTGGAAATGGTTCACAAAGATGATGTTGAAAATGTAATTAAATTAATTTATGAAACATTGCTCAATATTAAGGAAGGAGAAACATTCAGTTATTTTAAATAGATGGCTGTAATTGGAGTTTTCTTGGCAATTGGCAGGTTGCTGCTATTTATATTGGTTGCCGTATTTTTCTTTTGTTTATTGCTTGCCATAAGTTTATTTTATAGAAGCAAAGAAAAAAAATTAGAACGAGGCATTTTGCTCAGGCGTTTTGCAATAAGGATTCTACACCCCATTTTAGGATCTAAAATTACAGTTTACGGCAAAGAATCAATTGATTCAGGCTTGGTTGTTTCAAATCACAGAAGTTATTTTGACGCAATGGTTATTTTAAAAAACATTTTGGCTTCTCCTGTTGGAAAAAAAGAAGTCGAGTCTTGGCCGTTAATTGGAAGCGTCACAAAAACAACTGGTGTCATTTTTGTAAACAGAGAAGAAAAATCGAGCAGGACTCAAACGTTAAAAGAAGTTAGATCGGTTTTAGAAAATGGTTTTTCAATATTTGTTGCGCCGGAAGGAACCACGCATATCAACCCAACCACCATTGATTTTAGGCCAGGAACTTTCGTTTTAGCAGCAGAATTAGGCGTTCCTGTAATGCCTGTTGCCATTGATTATAAAAATTTGGATGATGCCTGGATTGGTGATGACACTTTTATTCCGCATTTTCTAAAATGTTTCAGCAAATGGCGCACGGAAATTAAGGTAAGTTATTTAGATCCGATTGTTTCTGACAATGTAGAGGAATTAATTTCCTTGTCTAAAAACCAAATCGACCAAGAACTTCTTCGGTTTAGAAAAGACTGGAATTCAATTGATTAATTAGTTTATTAAGTAATCTCACTCATGAAAAACACTATTTCTGAAAGAATTTTTGATTTTTTAAAAAATTATCCGCCCTTCAATTTAATTTCCAACGCAACTTTGTTGGAAGTTTCGCAAAAAGTGGAAATTCAGTATTTTGAAAAAGATCAAATTATTTTCAGCCAGAACGACAATCCGCACGAGCATTTTTACATTATTTATCAGGGATCTGTAAGGCTTTACCGATTTGTGGAGAACGAAAAACACATCCTTGACATATGTGATGAAGGTGATTTGTTCGGTTTAAGGCCGCTAATTATGAACGAGAATTATGTAATGGGCGCTTCGGCAAATGAAGAAACCATTTTATACGGCATTCCGATTGTGTTGTTTCACGACATTATTTTAAACTATCCAAAAGTTAGCCAATTTTTAATCGCCAGTTTTGCCACAAATACGCGCGATCCTTTTTCAGAAAAACACAAAGGTAAATTGTTTGCAAATGTTTCTGCCATTCAAAAAATTGACAACAGTTTTGCCGAAATACAATCGGCAAATTATAATCGAAAACCAATTACTTGTTCCTCGGATACATCCATACAAACGGCATGTATTATTATGACAAAGAACATCATAAATTCTATTATCATCATAGAAAATGACATTCCGATTGGGATTATTACCGATAAAGACATCAGAACAAAAATTGGAACCGGCTTGTATAAAATCACTAGTAACGTCAATGAAATTATGACTAGCCCTGTGGTTACCTTCCCTCAAAATATCTCGGTAGCCGAAGCTCAAATTATGATTTTAAAGCACAAGGTTTCCCATTTGTGCATTACCAAAGACGGCACCAATAAAACAGCGCTTGTCGGAATTTTAACCCAACAGGATTTAATTTTAACGCAAGGCAATAATCCGTCATTGCTCATCAAAGAAATAAAAAATGCCAAAGACACAGAAACGCTAAAACATATAAGAACAAAAGCATCTGAGTTGACAAAAGGCTATTTGGAGCAGGAAATTCCCATTTATTTTGTTACAAAAGTAATCTCCGAAATAAATACAGCCATCACCAAAAAAGCAATCAGACTGTCTGTTTCGGAAATCGGCAAAGAACCGCCCGTAAAATTTTCCTGGCTGGCATTGGGAAGCCAGGGACGAAAAGAGCAATTGCTGATGACCGACCAGGACAATGCTTTGGTGTTTGAAAATGTGACGCCGGCCGAATACAACGGCGTAAAAAATTACTTTATGGAACTGGCGGAAAAAGTGACCGAAAAACTAAATATGGTTGGTTTCGACTATTGTCCGGCCAACATTATGGCCAGCAATCCAAAATGGTGTATTTCTTTAGAAGAATGGGAGCAACAATTTGAGGAATGGATAACAGATCCCATTGCTGAAAAAATATTGTTAAGTATTATCTTTTTTGATTTTGAATTGGTTTCTGGTGATGAGACACTTTATAATAAAATGGCCGAAAGTGTATTTAAAACGATTGAAAAAAATCTGATATTTTTAAGCTTTCTTGGCAAAATTACCTTGGACAATCCGCCGCCATTAGGTTTTTTTAAACAATTTTTGGTGGAACAGGATGGCGAAAACAAAGACAGCTTTGACATCAAAAGCAGGGCAATAAGGCCTTTGGTTGATGCCGCCAGAATTTTATCTTTACATCATAATCTAAAAATTAACAACACCATTGAGCGTTATGAAAAACTGATGGAAGCTGAGCCCCAAAACAGGGATTTGTTTGAATCTTGCGCCAATGCGTTTAAAATTTTATTGCAATTCAGGACTTCCCAAGGTTTGGCCAACAATGATAACGGAAAATTTGTAGACATCAACAGCCTGAACAAAGCCGACAGACTAAAATTAAAAAGTTGTTTTAAACCCATAAAAAATGTGCAAGAAGCCATAAAATTGCGTTTTAAAACCTCCCAAATTCCACAAATATGATCAGGTTTTTCAAAAAGAAGCAAACTCCAAAATTTCGGGAAGATCACATTTATAAGGTGCGGAACAGCAAAAAATATTCAAATTTTGAAGACATCCGATTTGTGGCGCTTGATACCGAAACAACCGGATTCGACTATGAAAATGACAGAATTCTTTGCATTGGTGCGATTGCCATCAAAAATAATAAAATATTGGTTTCCGACGCTATTGAAATCTACGTCAAACAGGATGTTTTCAATAAAGAAACCGTAAAAATTCACGGAATCAGAAAAAATGGCTCTGAAGAAAAATTAAGCGAAGAAGAGGCCATTGTTAAATTTATTGAATATTTGGACGATGCTGTTATTGTGGCGCATCACACAGCGTTCGATGTAACTATGATCAATATGGCCTTAAAACGTTTAAACGTTGGACCTTTGGAATCTAAGCAATTGGATACCAATTATATCCATAAAAAAATTGCAAAAACAGATACCTATAAAAAAATCTTCAGTCTGGATGAGTTATGTGAAATTTATAACGTTAAAATGCACGATCGGCATACGGCTTTGGGCGATGCTTTAATTACGGCCTATTTATTCCTGAAACAAACAGCCAAATACAAAAAAAACAACGCGTTAAACTTGTTCGATTTAATAAATACTAACTATCATTTGCTCAAATAAAAACACTTTTATAAACCCATAAAATTTTGTAACTTTAGTGATTCACATTGTTTACTTATTTTATGAAAAATACGATTGCAGAACGCATTTACGATTTCCTTAAAAACTTCCCTCCTTTTGATGTTTTGGAGAAAGAACAGCTTTTTAAAATTGCCTCAAATGTAAAGGTTCTCTATATTGAAAAAGACAATTTTGTTTTTAAGCAAGCGGGAAATCCGCACGAACATTTTTATGTGGTAAAAGATGGCGCCATTGGATTGTACAGAAATATGGACAATGAACAAATTTTGGTTGACATTTGCGATGAAGGCGATATTTTTGGGCTTCGGCCATTGATACAAAACGATTTATACTTAATGAGCGCCAAAGCAAATGAAGAGTCGGTTTTGTATGCCGTTTCCGTAGAAATATTAAAAGAAATCATTCAAACTAACGAAAAAGTAAAGAAATTTTTAATTGCCAGTTTCTCGTCGAACATCAAAACACCTTATGCAAAAGGCACGAACGGACAGTTATTTGCAAATATTGAAATGCAAACTTCGAATACCAGTTTTACCGAAATTCGAAGTGCCGAATTCAGCAAAAATCCAGTTACCACATTAAAAAATTCCACCATAAAAGAAGCTGCGCAAATAATGAGCGAAAAACGTGTTGGCTCCATTTTAATTGTGGAAAACAGAAACCCGATTGGCATCATCACCGATAAAGACTTACGCCAAAAAATTGCCACAGGATTATTTTCTATTGACGAAAGCGTTACGGCAATTATGTCGGCTCCAGTTAAAACTTTTAAGCCAAAAATTACAGTGGCGGAAGCGCAAATTGCAATGATAAAAAACAAAATAACACATTTGTGCATCACCAAAGACGGCACCAACAAAACGGAATTAATCGGCGTTTTATCGGAGCATGACATTGTGGTGATGCACGGCAACAATCCTTCTTTGCTCATAAAAAAAGTATACCGCGCAAAAGACGTAAACAACTTAAAATATATACGGGAGAAAACGACGAATTTGCTAAAAGGCTATATTGAACAAAATATTCCAATTACATTTATTTCAAAGATTATTTCTGAAATAAATGAAGCCATCACCATAAAAGCCATCGAACTTTCTCTGGAAGAAATGGACAAAAAGCCACCAGTTAAATTTGGCTGGCTGGCATTGGGAAGTCAGGGCCGAAAAGAACAATTGCTGATGACCGACCAAGACAATGCGTTGGTTTTTGAAGATATTCCGCCTGAAAAATATCAATCCACAAAACAATATTTCTTGCAACTAGCAAAAAAAGTTACCGAAAAACTGAATGTTATTGGTTTTGAATATTGCCCTGCAGATATGATGGCAAGCAATCCAAAATGGTGCCTATCTTTATCCGAATGGAAAAATCAATTTGACACATGGATTAAAAAACCTACGGAAGATGCCATCATGATGTGCACCATATTTTTTGACTACGACTTGGTTTATGGAGATAAAAAATTGGTTAGCGCTATGTCAGGAAGCATTTATGAATCGATAAAATCTTATGAAATATTCTTAAATTTCTTGGGAAGAAATGCGCTGAAAAATCCGCCTCCCATTGGCTTTTTCAGGCAGTTCCTTTTAGAAAATGACGGTGCAAACAAAGATTATTTCGATCTAAAAAGCAGGGCGCTGATGCCTTTGGTAGATGCTGCGCGATTGCTTACGCTTTCTCACCAAATTAAGGGTAAAAATAATACGGCTTCCAGGTTTAAAAAATTAATAAAAGTGGAACCAAAAAATCAGGATTTATATTTATCATGCATCGATTCCTTTAATATACTGCTGCAATTCAGAACAAGTCAAGGATTAAAAAATAACGATTCTGGCAGGTATGTTGACCTTAACAATTTGAGCAAATCAGAAAAATTAAAATTAAAAGGATGCTTTAAACCCATTAGAGACGTTCAGGAACTGTTAAATATCAGGTACAACTTAGCACAAATGATGTGATGATATCTTGGTTTAAATATAATAATTACCCGATTTTTTGGAAGGAATATTCAAAAAAATGCAAGCAAAAGCAACCAAAAAGTATTGAAAATACCCGTTTTGTGGTTTTTGATACCGAAACAACAGGTTTAGATATTGCCGACGACAGAATTTTATCTATTGGTGCCATTGGTATTTTCAAAAATACTATTGATGTTGCCGATGGTTTTGAAATTTATATAAAACAAAATCAGTTTAAAGCAGAAACGGTAGAAATTCATGGTATTTTAAAAGAGGGAAAACTCACAAAACTCAGTGAAGCTAAAGCCATGGAAAATTTTATAGCATATATTGGAAATGCTGTTTTGGTGGCGCACCATACTGCTTTTGACATTGCAATGATCAATGCCGCATTAAAAAGATTGAATTTGCCGAAATTAAAAAACAAAACAATAGACACTGGCATTTTATATAAAAAACTGGAAGGCAAAAAAGAAAGCCATTTTAATTTGGATGTGTTGTGCAAAGAATTCAACATTCCAAAACACGACCGCCATACAGCAGCCGGAGATGCTTTTATTACCGCCTTGCTTTTTCTGAAAATTATTTCAAAATTAAGGAAAGAGCGCAACCTACATTATTCCGATTTATTCAGGGTTTCAGGAAAAGAAGGTTTACTGTAAAAAAAAAACGCTCCCATAAATAAGGAGCGTTTTTCACTTCAAAGTTTGGTTATTATTATTTAACCAGTGATCCTTCTATAATGGCCTCAACCACTTCCGGATTTAACAACGTAGAGATATCGCCCATATTTGAGGTTTCATTTTCGGCAATTTTACGTAATATGCGTCTCATAATTTTACCAGAACGTGTTTTTGGCAATCCCGGAACAAACTGAATTTTATCCAATTTCGCGATAGGTCCAATGGTACGGCTAATTAATTCATTAATTTCGTGACGCAAAACATCCGGATTCTCTGGCAGCTCATAAACAATTACGTAAGCGTACAAAGCATTCCCCTTAATGTTATGCGGGAATCCAACAATGGCAGATTCAACCACATTGTTATGTTCATTAATGATATTTTCAATAGGCGCAGTTCCTAAATTATGTCCAGAAACAATCACCACATCATCTACCCTGCCGGTAATTCTGTAATTTCCTTCCAAATCCCTAAAAGCGCCATCGCCTGTAAAATATTTTCCCGGGAATGCGGAAAAATATGTTTCTTTATAGCGTTTATGGTCACCGTAAATGGTTCGTGCCATAGATGGCCAAGGATATTTAATACACAACCTTCCTTCGGATGGATTGGTATTTTGCTCATTTCCAAGTTCATCAACCAAACAAGGCTGCACTCCTGGCATTGGCCGTGTTGCAAAAGTTGGTTTTATCGGGGTAACACCTGCCAACGGAGATATCATGATGCTTCCTGTTTCCGTTTGCCACCATGTATCAACAATCGGCGATTTTTGTTTGCCAATTTTTTCATCATACCAGTGCCAGGCTTCTTCGTTGATAGGTTCTCCTACTGTTCCCAAAACTTTTATAGAGCTTAAATCGTTCCTTTCAGTCATTTCATTTCCTTGGGCAGCCAATGCTCTAATGGCAGTTGGCGCCGTATAAAATTGGTTTACCTTATGTTTCTCAACAATTTGCCAGAAACGACTATAATCCGGGTATGAAGGAATTCCTTCAAACATTAAGGTAGTTGCACCAACCGCTAAAGGTCCGTACACAATATAAGAGTGTCCGGTGATCCAGCCAACATCGGCAGTACAGAAATACACATCGCCATGTTCATACTGGAATACATTTTTAAAACTATGGGCTGTTTGCACCATATAACCAGCGCAAGTATGCACCATTCCTTTTGGTTTTCCTGTAGATCCGGAAGTGTATAAAATAAATAACATATCTTCTGCGTCCATAATTTCAGCCGGACAATTGGCATCTACTTTTTCCAATTCTTCATGCCACCATAAATCACGGCCTTCTTTCATCGCAACTTTACCATTCACCCTATTTAATACAATAGATGTTTCAATGGTTGGACAAGTTTCCAGCGCTTCATCAACAATAACTTTAAAATCAACCGCCTTGTTGCCTCTAAAAACTCCGTCTGATGTTAACAGTAATTTACATTCTGCATCATTAATCCTTGTGGAAAGTGCCACTGATGAGAATCCGGCGAATACCACAGAATGCACAGCGCCAATTCTTGCGCAGGCCAATAATGCAATGGCCAATTCCGGCACCATTGGCATATAAATACAAACCTTATCTCCCTTAACCACTCCATTGTTTTTGAGCACGTTGGCGAATTTACAGACTTCCGCATGCAATTCGTTATAGGTTAATATTCTATTTGCTTCATTTGGATCGTTAGCCTCCCAAATAATGGCAACATCATCACCTCTTTTTTCCAAATGACGGTCCAAACAGTTTTCGGTAATATTTAATTTAGCGCCTTTAAACCATTCAAATTTTGGCGTGTCCCAATTGTATTCAACAACTTTATCCCATTTTTTGCGCCAAGTAAAAGTATCCGCAATTTGCGCCCAATAACCTTCGGGATCGTTAACGCTGTGTTGGTAAGATTTATAGTATTTTATAAATGAATCTATGCGTAAATCAGCAAGCGTTTGTTTTTCCTCTTCAGTCGCATGTTCAAAAATTCCAATTTTGAAAAGTTTGAACTCGTGGATTATTTCTTCAATAATTTCCGGATCATCAATGGTTGAAGGAATGGAATATTCAACACCATCAGCCATATTTCGCAATAATTTACGAAGAATTTTTCCTGAACGCGTTTTTGGCAAACGCTTAACCACCAGTACTCTTTTTAATGAAGCAACTGGCCCAATAATATTTCTGACTTCTTGAACGATATTGTATTCCAGCTCAAAACTAGAAACATAATCGCCAGATTTTATCACCACCAACGCCAAAGGAACTTGTCCTTTTAAAGCATCTTCAATACCAAAAACCGCACATTCGGCAACCGATTTATTTGAAGAAACAATTTCTTCCATTTCTGCAGTTGACAATCGGTGACCAGCAACATTGATTACATCATCTACCCTGCCGGTAATGAAAACATAACCGTCTTCATCAACATAACCGCCGTCGCCCGAAAAATAATAGCCATCAAAGCGTTTCAAATAACCTTCAATAAATCGCTCTGTATTTCCCCAAATGTTAAGCAGGTTTCCTGGAGGCAATGGCAATTTAATAGCAACCAAGCCTTCTTCATTTGCACCAACCTCTTCGCCCTTATTATTTAAAATTTTAAGGTTGTAACCGCCAACAGGTTTTGTGGCAGAACCAGGTTTTACCGGTAAAGCTTCCAAGCCCATCATATTTGACACCATTGGCCAGCCAGATTCTGTTTGCCACCAATGATCAATTACGGGAACCTTTAAATGTTCTTCTACCCAATGCAAGGTAGCTACATCACAACGTTCTCCTGCCAAAAATTGGTATTTCAAGCAACTTAAATCGTACATCTTCAACAATTCGCCATCGGGATCTTCTTTTTTAATTGCCCTGATCGCCGTTGGTGCCGTGAACATCACTTTTACGTTATTTTCGCTGATAATTCTCCAGAAAGTACTGGCATCAGGCGTTTTTATTGGTTTCCCCTCAAAGATAATAGTGGTATTTCTATTGATAAGTGGCCCATAAACAATGTAACTATGCCCAACAACCCAACCAACATCAGACGCTGCCCAAAATGTATCGCCCTCATCAACACCATAAATATATTTCATGGAATATTTCAATGCCGTGGCATAACCGCCGGTATCGCGTAAAATACCTTTTGGTTTTCCCGTAGTTCCCGAAGTGTACAAAATATAAAGCGGATCAGTTGAATTCATCTCAACACAATCAACAGGTTCAGAAGCTTTTACCAACTTTTTATAACTTACGTAACGTTCTGTTTTAGGATTTACAGCACCCAAATTACGTTTATAAACAATAACCTTTTCAACTTTATGCGTCGCTTTTTGCACGGCTTCATCCACCAAAGGTTTGTAGGCAATCAATCGGTCAACTTCCATTCCCGAAGTGGCGGTAATGATCACTTTTGGTTTACAGTCATCAATACGTATAGCCAGCTCATGAGGTGCAAATCCGCCAAAAACAACGGAATGTATGGCACCAATTCGCGCGCAAGCCAACATACTGAAAGCCGCATGCGGAATCATTGGCATATAAATAATAACCGTATCGCCTTTTTTAACACCCAAATCACGAAGCCCGCCCGCCAAGCGAGAAACCTGCCTTTTAACCTCGTTATAAGAATAAAGTATACGTTGTTGCGTAACCGGCGAATCATAAACGATGGCAGTTTGTTCTCCGAAACCGGCATCAACATGTTTGTCAACCGCCAGATAACAAATATTTAGTTTTCCGTCGGTAAACCAACGGTCAAATCCATTTTCATCTTTAGATAATATGGTAGTTGGTTTTTTATACCACTTAATATTATTGGCTTGTTCTCCCCAAAACGCTTCCGGGTTTTCAATACTGCTGTTGTAATGTTTTTGATAGCTCATAATTATTTGTTTTTCTTGTTAAAAAATCCAAACCAAGCTGGATTTAAAAATTTTATTTTAATTAATGCCCACAACACAAATAAGGTAAAAATTCCCATAATAAGTGAGCTGAATGCGCCAATTTGAAATAATGATTCAATATATATTCTGCCAAATATGGTAATGATAACATAAATGGTAATCACAATATCTGAAGTTCTATTTCCCAATGTATAATTCATTTTTGTTTATTTTTTATTTATAAGTTCTTTAACTTCTTTTACCAAATTTTTTACGGCAAAAGGTTTTGATATATACTTGTCGGCACCCAATTGCAAACCCAATTCTATATCAGATGCCTTATTTTTTGCCGAAAGAAATATGACTTTAATTTTTTTCAACGTTTCACTGTTTTTTAAATAATTAAGAACCTGATATCCATCCACGTTCGGCATCATAATATCCAACAATATAATATCCGGAATGTTGTTTTCAACTATTTCAATCGCTTCTTCTCCGTCACGGGCAATGTAAACTTGAAAATCTTCTTTTTTGAAAATGTATTCCAGCGACATTACAATGTTGGGTTCGTCATCAACTATTAATATCTTTTTCATCTGTTTAAATTTTATTTTTTAGCGGAAACTGCCGGTGCCTGACTATCATACAGTTAAATCCGCCTTTAATCATTCCTTCAATTATCAAATTTTTTTATGGTCGGTTCCAATTAATTTCTGTTTAGGGGTAAAGTAAAAGTTAATCGCGCTCCTTCATGTAAGCTGTTTTCTGCCCAAATTTTACCGTTGTGGCTTTCAATAATTTGCTTACTTATCGCCAGGCCCAAACCACTTCCAATTGGTTTTAATAAGGTTTGATTTTTTGATTGGTAAAATTTGTTGAAAATGGAAATCAATTCATCTTGTGCAATTCCTTTTCCGTTGTCTTCCACGGTTATTTCAACTTTGTTATGGTTTACAAAGGATGAAATTTTCACTTCCCCGTTATTTTCGTTTGAAAATTTAAAGGCATTCGACAATAAATTGACAATTACCTGCTGAATCCTGTCTTCATCATAAACAATCTCTGCATCCTCAATTTCATTCAAATCCATTCTAATACCTTTATTTACAGATAACTGCCTAAATGGATCAACCGATTTTAAGATGGTACTTTTAATTGAATTCTTATTTAAATCCAATTTTTCTTTCCCTGAGGCCAATTTCTCCAAATCTAAAATATTATTAATCAACCTGCTTACGCGTTCACTTTCACTTACAATACTTGTTAAAAATTTCCTTTTTGTAGGTTTGTCTATATCTTCATCATCCAATAATATTTCAGAAAGCGCTCTTATCGAGGTAATTGGCGTTTTAAGTTCGTGCGCCACCGTATCCAAAAATTCATCTTTCTGCTTGTCTCGCTCTTTTAATTCTTTATTCGATTCCTTTGCTTTTTGGGTTTCATCCAAAATATTCAAAACTTCAGTCAAACTTATTTCTTCTTCTTTTACTACGGATGCAATTAAAATTCTTGCTGAAGCACTTCCTATGCTTCCTGTTAATAGTTTTTCAGAAAAATTCACCAAACGGGCATCAGCAACTTGGGTATTTTTATCAATGTCATACTTCACATAAAACAAATTCAGTGCTCTTTCTGTTCTTCTTTCCCCTAAAAATCGCGTTAAAATATTTTTTATGTCACGCACATAAGCTTCCCCTTTCCATACATAGGCACCTTCTTGCAAAGATGCATATTTGCTGCTGTCAACAAACATTTCGGCAAAATTTCGTTCTCTGTAACTTCCCAATTTACTTACTGAAACCAAGGAATAAACAATAACATTAAAAAACAGACTCCAAAAAAATGCGTGGGTTACCGGCTCAAATAGCTGTAAGCCAAACAGCTCATAAGGTTTTAAAACATGCAAACCAAACAATCCTTCATTCACAAAAGTCGAGGTGATTAATTGTGATTCAACGGCAAATGGAAATAATAAAGTGTAAACTGTTACAATAAAACCTGCAAATATGCCGTATTTAGCTCCTTTAGATGAACCTCTGCGCCAAAACAACCCTCCAAAAAAGGCTGGTGCTAATTGTGCAATGAGCACAAATGAAATCAAACCAATAGAAACCAACGAGCGATCTAACGTAAAACTTTTATAGAAAAAATAAGCAATGATGATTAAAGTAAATATCGAAATACGTCGAATATTTTTAATGGATTCTGTATTTTCATGCGATTCTGCTTTACTAAATCTTCTTAAAAATCCATAAGGAATAATTAAATTGTTGCTTAGCATTGTTGCCAATGCCAGCGAAGAAATAACCACCATAGATATTGCAGCCGAAAAGCCACCCAAAAAAACCAATAAAGCCAAAAACTCGTGGTTGTTGGTCAAAGGCAGCAACAACGTAAATAAATCGGCATCAACTTCTTGATTTTGAAAAACCACATTTCCTGCCCAGGCAATAAAAATCACAAAAAAATTAAAAAGCAGCAAATACAATGGAAACAACCAAATTACCTTTTTCAAATATTTTTCGCGCTCATTTTCAATAACGGTTACCTGAAATTGCCTTGGCAATAACATAATGGCAATCATTGACAATAAACTCAGCAAAAACCAATTAAATCCGCCGTTTAAACCATCAATGGTTTGTTGGGCTTCAAAATTTGGCAATACCGAAGCTTTATTGTAAATATCGGCCGGGCCGTTAAATAAATAAAAGGTCACATAAATGCCTATCACCAGAAAAAATACCAATTTAATAACCGATTCTAAAGCTATGGCAGTTATTATTCCTTTATGGCGCTCAGAGGCATCTGTATGTTGGGTGCCAAAAAAAGCGGCAAAAACTGCCAAAAATATTGCTATATAAAAGGTGGTATCATCTAAAATGGAAACTGCAGAAATATGATGATTGGTAATAACGTTAAAAGTTTCTGAAATTGCTTTTAGCTGTAATGATATATAAGGAACAATCGCCAATACACATACCAAAGTTACTAAGGCGCCCAAAAAACGGTCGTTGCCATAGCGCAGCGAAATGAAATCGGCCAAGGTTGAAATTTTATTTCCTTTTGAAATTCTGATAATTTTACGCATTAAAATCACCCAAGTTGGGATAATGATAATGGGTCCTAAATAAATGGTCAAAAATTTTAATCCTGATGTTGCCGCCAAACCAACACTGCCGTAATACGTCCAGGCAGTACAGTAAACAGCCAACGAAAGGGTATAAATATACGGATTATTAACCCACCTGCTTTTTGAATTTTTTTCAGCCCAATAAGCCACATAAAAAATGACGGCCAGATAAACCAAAATAATCAATATCACCAAAAAGCTACTCATAATACTTTTTTAACAGGGCGTAAGAAACAATAATGCTAACTATCCAAATAAAAAATACATAAAAATAGAGCAAAGGAAAACCCATAAAAGATGTGCTACTGCTGAATATTAATATGATTGGAATATTAAACAAACACAATAACAATATTGATAATACAATTAACTTTTGTTGGTGCCTTTTTTTCACTATTTATTATATTACATATAAATATAATAAAAACAGCACTACAAATAAATAGTGCTGTTTTATTACTAAACTTTTTACTAATGAGCAGCTTTTGCTTCACCGGCTCCAGAAGGAATTCTGATATGTTCAACAATGTCTTGAACGTGTGCAGGTGGCGCAGGCGTTAACCTGGAAACAATTACTGAAAATATAAAGTTCACCGCCATCGCAACAGTTCCAAAACCTTCAGGGGAGATTCCCCCATTTCCGAAATCAAACCACCAGTCGGCTTTTAAACCGGCCACAGCTTCTTTTCCTCCGTCAAAAATTCCGAATTTGAATTTTAACATATAGAATAGCATTAAAGAGATACCGATAATCATACCCGTTATCGCGCCTTCTTTGTTCATACGTTTGTCAAAAATTCCCAATAAAATTGCCGGGAAGAAAGATGCTGCAGCCAAACCAAA
>JACUUQ010000055.1 GCA_014859175.1 Lutibacter sp.
TAATATAAAGACGCCATTTTTATTGGAGAAAGCGGAAAAGTCCTTCCCTTTGGGGAGGATTTAGGAGGGGATAAATACATTTGTGGCCGCGAAGTCGAAAAAATGTCGAAATCTAAATACAACGTGGTAAATCCGGATCAGATTTGTGAGCAGTACGGTGCCGACAGTTTGAGGATGTTTGAAATGTTTTTAGGGCCGCTGGAACAGTCGAAACCCTGGAAAACATCAGGAATTTCCGGAGTGCACAGTTTTTTAAAGAAATTATGGAAATTATATATTGTGGAGAATAAATTTTCTGTATCAGAAGAAAATCCTTCAAAAGAGGAATTTAAAATTCTGCATAAAACCATCAAAAAAGTAGAAGAGGACATTGAAGATTTCTCCTTCAACACGTCGGTTTCAACCTTTATGATTGCGGTGAACGAATTAACCGCCTTAAAATGCAACAAACGTGCAATTTTAGAGCCAATGGCGATTCTTTTGGAGCCTTATGCACCTCATATTTCCGAAGAATTATGGAAAAATTTAGGACATAAAACCTCAATTTCAACAGTTGATTTTCCTGTTTTTGAACCAAAATACTTGGTTGAAAGCGTGAAGGAATATCCGGTTTCATTCAACGGCAAAATGCGATTTAAAATAGAATTGCCTTTGGATTTAACGGTAAAAGAAATTGAAGAAGCGGTAATGTCCCATGAAAAAACACAAGAACAATTGCAAGGACGCATACCAAATAAAGTAATTATTGTTCCGGGAAAAATTATAAATATTGTGGGGTAAAAAATGATAGACAACGTTGAAATTATAGGATTGATAGCAGGTGTTTTAACAACCGCGGCTTTTGTGCCCCAGGTTTATAAAACATGGAAATCAAAATCGGCCGAAAGTTTGTCGTTAACCATGTTTTTGGTATTTTTTGTTGGCATAATTTTGTGGTTGATTTATGGAATATCCATAAACAGCCCGGCGATGATTTTAGCAAACTCGGTAACTGGTTTATTGGCTTTGCTGCTTATTTTCTTTAAACTGCGCTATAAATAATGAAGTTCAGGAAAAACACCAATTATAATGTGCGAAAAATTCATCGTTACTTAGGTGTTTTTATGGGAGTGCAATTCTTTTTTTGGTCATTGGGCGGCTTGTATTTCAGCTGGAACAATATGGATGATGTTCATGGGGAAACGTTGCTTAAGCAAGAAAAAAAATATGTTTCTGCAATTGATTTTTCTCAAATTCAGCAGGGAATGGATTCGTTAAAAAAAATTACAAGTATAGATTCTGTTCATTCTGTTAAGTTGGTTGAACCCTTTCAAAAACCATTCGCACAGTTACGGTTTTTTGAAAATGGCCACCTAAAATCACAATTAATTTCTTTAGAAACGGGGAGTTTACGTCCAGACTTTTCCGGGCAGGAATGTTTGGAAATCGCTGAACAGCAATTAAAAAAACCAATTCCAATTGTTAAAGCCAAGTTTCTTGATAAACATTCAACAGGAATGCATCATGAGTACAGGGAGAAACCGCTTCCGGCGTTTGCTTTTACTTTGGGCCATCCTTCAAAAACAACCATTTATGTTTCCACTGAATCAGGTGAAATCACAAGTGTAAGAAACAACAATTGGCGTCGATTTGATTTTTTATGGATGCTCCACACGATGGATTATCAATCCAGAGACCACATTACCAATTGGGTGCTTCGTGTTTTTTCAATATTGGGAATTTTAACTATTATATCTGGATTTAGTTTGTTTTACATCACTTCATCCGCCGTTAAAAAAAGAAGAAAGAAAACATCCTAATAAATTTTGTTATTCATATTTTTGATGGTATGCTTATTGTGATTGTCCATTAAATTTATTGACTATATTTACTTCAAATTTTGGAATGAAAATTAAGCGGCTTTCTTTACGAATCAGAATATTTCTGGCAATGATATTGTTAATATTGCTGGCATCGGTTTTAATTGCCGCGGTTACCATTTATCAGTATAAAGAGCAAACCGACGAATACAATAAATCGCGGCTCGAGCGAAAGGAACAGTCCATTCATGCCGCAATAACTTACTGGCTAAACAGCGGCAACACATTTCCGCTGGAAACAAAAAACCTGCCTTATATTTTTAAAGACAAAATTTATGAAATTTCCAATATTGAGAAGGCAGAGCTCAATATTTACGATTTAGAAGGAAATTTGGTAAAAAGCTCACATTCGGGTTTTGTTAAGAGTGATGCGCCCACGCTGTTGTCCGACAACATTTTAGAAGCTATTTCCAACAATTTTCAGCATATTTACATCAATGAAAAAGTTGTAAAGGACAACAGCTATCAATCTTCCTATTCCTATATAACCGACAATAAATTTAAACCATTCGGGATTTTAAATTTACGTTATGTACAAGACAATTCCGAACAAAATAAGGACTTGAGAGAGTTTTTATATCGCTTAACCTTGGTGTATGCCATCATGTTTGTTTTGGCTATTTTAATGGCGTATTTTATATCAAGCTATATAACGCGATCCTTAAAGGCCATTACAGAAAAAATTAGCCAAACACGTTTAAGCAAGCGGAATGAAAAAATTATTTTAACAGATTCAAGCACGGAAATAGCCACTTTGATAACTGCCTACAATGAAATGGTTGACGAATTGGAGGAAAGCGCCATCAAATTGGCAAAAGGCGAACGCGAGCAGGCTTGGCGGGAAATGGCAAAACAAGTGGCGCATGAAATTAAAAATCCGCTCACGCCAATGCGGCTTACCGTACAAAGTTTTCAACGGAAATTTGACCCCAATGACCCCAATATCCATGAAAAAATAAATGAATTCAGCAATATGTTAATTCAGCAAATAGATACTTTAAGCACTATTGCGTCAGCATTTTCGAATTTTGCAAATATGCCCGCACAAAACAGGGAAGAAATTGATGTTGTTCAAGTTGTTAAAAAAGCCTTGGATATTTTCACGGAAGATTATATTTCTTTTTTTCCGAAGAAGTCCTCCATTATTGCAAAAATGGATAAAACACAAGTCATAAGAGTTGTAACAAATTTGGTAAAAAATGCCACTCAGTCTTTGGATGATGTTGAAAATAAAAAATTGGAAGTCACTGTTTCAGAAGATGATGAAAATGTTTGTATCACAATTGCCGACAACGGGAAGGGGATTTCAGAAGAAGATGCCGTAAGGGTTTTTGAACCTAAATTCACCACCAAAACAAGCGGAATGGGATTGGGATTGGCGATGGTAAAAAATATTGTCGATGCTTATGACGGCAGCGTCACTTTTACTTCCCAAACCAATGTTGGAACCGTATTCACAGTTAAATTACCTAAAAATTAAAGATATGAATTTCGAGAATATTATTGTTACCCAGCAGGAAAACACAGCAATTATCACCATTAACAGACCAACAAAATTAAATGCGCTCAACATTAAAACCATTGAAGAACTGCACACGGCTTTTAGTGCCTTGGAAACCAATGAATTTGTTAAAGCAATTATCATTACAGGAAGCGGTGAAAAGGCTTTTGTTGCTGGCGCCGATATTTCTGAATTTGCCAATTTCAATATTGAAGAAGGAACCGAATTGGCGAGAAAAGGCCAAAAAATCTTATTCGATTTTGTCCAAAATTTAAGTACGCCTGTGATTGCCGCCATTAACGGATTTGCCTTGGGTGGCGGATTGGAATTGGCGATGGCCGCACATTTTAGGGTGGCAAGCACCAATGCAAAAATGGGGTTGCCGGAAGTTTCTTTAGGCGTTATTCCTGGTTATGGGGGCACACAACGGTTGCCTCAGTTGGTGGGAAAAGGAAAAGCCATGGAAATGATTATGACCGCCAATATGATTTCCGCAGCCGAAGCCAAAGATTGGGGATTGGTAAATTATGTGGTTGAACAGGAAGAATTATTGCCTTTGTGCGAAAAATTAGCGCATAGAATGGCCCAAAATTCATCTGTCGCCATTGCCGCTGCCATTAAAGCCATCAATGCAAATTATGCCAATTTAGTAAACGGATTTGGCGTGGAAATAGAACAATTCGGACTTAGTTTTGGCACTGCCGATTTTAAGGAAGGTACCACCGCATTTTTAGAAAAACGAAAACCCGATTTTGAATAGTGAAAAGATTAGAGAAATTTGAGTAAATAGAAAAGGGTATTAAAAATTAATCCTTTCCCGTTTCAATGCCTAAAACCCTGTTTATTTGTTTGAATCTTTTTGAATAATAAGCTTCCTTAATAGAGGAAACAATAACACCCAATGATGTTGATGCGTGAATAAATTTTATTTCGTCCCCGATAATTTCTGTAATCATCCCTACGTGATTAATAGTTCCACGACCATTGGTGGCAAAAAATATTAAATCACCTTTTTGTGCTTGTGACTTTTGTACTTTAGTGCCTATTTTAGCTTGTTGATTGGATGATCTTGGCAGGGTAAAGTCTATTTGATTAAAAGTGTTGAAGATCAATCCGGAGCAGTCAAAACCGCTATAAGTTGTGCCCCCGCTTCTGTATCTGGTTCCTAATTTTTCTGACGCGGTTTCAATTAAAAATTCAATTTTAGAAGGCGCTGCCGATGCTGCTGAATCAACTTTTTCTGTATTTTCAACAATTGCATTTTCTCCAAATTCTTTTGTGATAGCTTCAATGGTTGGTGGTGTTTCTCTTATAATTAATGTATGGCCAATTGGAAGTTTATTTACCACAGTCGGGTTTAAACGTTCCAATTCTTTAATGGTAGTGCCATATTTTCTTGCTATTTTAGATAAAGTTTCCCCTATTGTAATTGTATGGTTTTGTGCTTTAGATAAGGCTTCGGTTGAAGCAATTTGTTCATTATTCGCACGATTGCCGGGAATTAGTAAAATTGAATTCAGTTTTAATAATTTTCCTTTTACCTTAGGATTCAGGTCATAAATAGCAGCTTCTTTTACATCGTATTTTTTTGCGATGGCATAAATACTTTCGCCTTTAACAACTTTATGTTCGATGTTGGTTTGGGAAAACGCTAACGAAGCGGTCAGTAAAAACAAAAACGTAAAAAGTTT
The DNA here is from genome assembly GCA_014859175.1 of Lutibacter sp. Lineage (GTDB taxonomy): Bacteria > Bacteroidota > Bacteroidia > Flavobacteriales > Flavobacteriaceae > Lutibacter. Next base: position 5,052 of record JACUUQ010000055.1, read on the forward strand.
ATAAACAGTCATTTAATTTTAAATTTACTTTTGCCTTTTTTGCTGTGAAAAGTGAGTAAAGATATGAAAACTATCAATTGATTTTTAATTTTAACATAATTTTAATCTAATGCATTCTTTGTTTTTATCTTTTTAAAACTGATTGAAAAAAATTATAAAAATCAACATTTGCCAGTAGCCACTAAAAACGGTTTACTTATTTCCATTCCACTCCTCATAAAACTGTGTTAAAAACTGCTCCATATAAAGATGTCTGTCGGCAGCAATTTTGCGTCCGGTTGCTGTGTTCATTCTATCTTTTAACAACAGCAATTTTTCATAAAAATGATTGATTGTCGGCGCTTCTGAATTTTTATAGGCTTCTTTGGTTTGGTTTAAATTTGGTGCAACATCCGGATTGTATAGCGACCTGTTTTTAAATCCGCCATAATTAAATGTTCTGGCAATTCCAACCGCGCCAATGGCATCCAATCTGTCGGCATCTTGAATAACCTGCAGCTCAGGCGAGTTAAAATGTTGTTCAAAATTTCCTCCTTTAAAAGAAATATTGCTGATAATATTTTCAATATGGCTGATTATTGATTCATCAACTTGTTGGCTTTCCAAAAACTCACGGGCTATTTTTGGGCCGATTGTTTCATCACCATCATAAAATTTTGAATCGGCAATATCGTGCAGCAATGCACCCAATTCTACCACAAATCCGTCAACATTTTCGTTTTTTGCAATGCGTTTTGCATTGTTCCAAACGCGTAAAATATGAAACCAGTCGTGGCCGCCTTCTGCATTTTTTAAAGCGTTTTTTACAAATTCTTCGGTATTTTTAATGATTTGTTGGTTGTTCATTTGTTAAAAATAATAAATCCGCTTTTGATGCAAGCGGATTTTGTTTTTTATTTGTTTGATATTCATTTTTAACTGGGTAATTGTAAGCGCAGGCAGCAACCTGCCAAACTTTTTTTAAATAGTGATTGTTCGTTGTTTTCTTAATTTGCGTTAGGGATTGCAGCGGAAAACCTTTTTGCGCTTTTTCAGCGAAAAAAGTTTGGAACGGAAAGCCCGACCCGCCAGTTGGCGGGGGAACGCCCAAAATATTATTTGGATAAAAGTTGTGTTGATTTATAATTTTCTCACCCAAATATTCCGGTAACTCACATCGCTGTCGTGGTCTTGCAACACAATGGGCCCGTCTCCGTGAGCCACATTTTTAGGCCAGCCAATATATTCTGTAGTCCCTTTTAGTTCATAATTGTCCTGCACCAAAATACCGTTATGCAGTACCGTAATTGTTGCCGATTTTGTTTTATTTCCTTCGGCATCAAATTCAGGTGCGTGAAAAATAATGTCGTAAGTGTTCCATTCACCGGTTGGCACAGAGGCTTTTGCCAAAGGAATGGATTGCTTGTAAATGGAAGCAACTTGACCGTTGGAATAGGTTTCGTTGTCGTTGTTGTCGAGCACCTGCACCTCATATCTTTTTTGGAGAAATACGCCGCTATTGCCACGATGCTGGCCTTCATTTTTTATTTCTGAAGGCGATTTCCATTCGATATGGAGCTGCACGCTTCCAAAATTTTGTTTGGTTTGAATATCGCCGGTGCCACGATTAACAGTGATGCTTCCGTCTTTATTCAGAAGCCATTTTGCTGCTGTGGAGTCTTTGGCAGTAATCCATTCATCCAAGTTTTCCCCGTTGAAAAGCACCATGGCATCGGAAGGCGCTGCATTATTTTTTCCTGGCGTTACAGTGGGTGGTTTTGGCTCCCAAACTTCCGTTTCTTCAGGTTTAGTTGGTTCTTGTTCAGTAGTTTCTGTAATTGTTGAGGTTTCTGTAACTGCTTTTGTTTCGGTCTTTTGACAGGAAAGAATAAGAAGTGAAAGGATGACTAAGGCGGTGATTTTTTTCATGAATTTGTTTATTTAAATTCCAAGTATTTTTTTAAGTTTTTCTTGGTCTATTTCTGCGCCTGCAAAGTCGTCAAAGGCCTTTTGTGTAGCTTCAATAATATGGCTTTGTATAAATGGAGCTCCTTCCAAAGCGCCTTGTTTCGGACTTTTAATGCAGCATTCCCATTCCATTACCGCCCAAACATCGCAACCGTATTGTGTTAATTTAGAGAAAATTGTTTTAAAATCTATTTGCCCATCCCCCAGCGAGCGATATCTCCCTGCGCGGTCTTTCCAGTTTTGGTAGCCGCCAAAAGTGCCGCTTTTTCCGGTTGGATTGAATTCGGCATCTTTTACGTGAAACATTTTAATAAAATCGTGATAATGATCTATATATTGAACATAATTGAGTTGCTGTAAAACAAAGTGGCTGGGATCGTATAAAATATTTGCCCTTTTATGATTTCCCGTGGCTTCCAAAAATCGTTCAAAAGTAATGCCGTCGTGTAAATCTTCGCCGGGATGAATTTCATAGCAAACATCGACGCCATTTTCGTCAAAAACATTTAATATGGGCAACCATCTTTTTGCCAATTCCTTAAATCCCATTTCAACCAAACCTTCCGGGCGTTGCGGCCAAGGGTGCGCCGTATGCCAAAGTAGAGCTCCCGAAAAAGTTCCGTGCACATTTAAACCTAAATTTTTACTTGCTTTTGCCGCATTTTTCACCTGTGAAACCGCCCATTTTGTTCTTTTTTTTGGATTATTTTTGCAAACGTCGGGCGCAAAATTATCGAACAGCAAGTCATACGCCGGGTGAACGGCCACCAATTGTCCCTGTAAATGCGTTGACAATTCAGTAATTTCAAGTCCGTACGATGCTATGGTTCCCTTTAATTCATCACAATACGTTTTACTTTCGGCTGCCAAATCCAAATTTATCAAACTCTTTTCCCAAGTGGGGATTTGAATACCTTTATAACCCAAATCGGCCGACCATTTGCACAAACCTTCCAAGCTGTTAAATGGCGCTGCTGTTCCCATAAATTGGGCTAAAAATATTGCTGGTCCTTTTATCGTTTTCATTTGCTGTTTTTATGTTATAATGCTACCCAAACATTTCCGTCTTTGTGCGATTTTACGCATTGCTCAATAAATTTCATGCCGCGAACGCCATCATTCATTAAAGGAAATTCTCCCAAATTATAGGGTTGTTTTCTTATGGCTTTTGAAACGCCTAAGTAAATATTTGCCATAGCGTCGAAAATTCCTTCGGGATGCCCCGGAGGCAATTTTGTGCCGTTTACAGACAATTCACAGTTGTAAGCGTGGCCGGGTTTGTATATTTGAAGCGGTTTGTCTTCTGAAAGCACAGCTAAAAAATTCGGATTTTCCTGTTCCCATTTCAATCCGCCTTTTGTGCCATATATTTTCACTTGCAGTCCGTTTTCTTCTCCGGTTGCAATTTGGCTTGTTCTTATCACGCCTTTTACATTTTCCGAATAACGAATTAAAACAGTGCCGTCAATATCCAAGGAATTGTCTTCATACAAATAATTCAAATCTGCCAAAACCGATTTAATTTCAAGTCCGGTAAGGTATTCTGCCATATTAAAAGCGTGCGTTCCAATATCGCCGATGCAGCAACTTATTCCGGCTTTTTTTGGATCGAGACGCCAAATGGTGCTTCTAAGTTCTTTTTTGTGGATGATAGGATTTATCCAGCCTTGGTAATATTGAATATCCACTTTTTGTATGTCACCAATCTCGCCATTTTTAATCATTTCCCGCATTTGGCGCACCATCGGATAACCGGTATAGGTGTAAGTGACGGCGAAAATTGTTTTTGCCTTTTCCAGTGCTTTTTGAAGAATTATGGCTTCATCAAAAGTGGTGGTCAATGGTTTTTCGCAAATAACGTTAAAGCCATTTTCAATCAATTTTTTTGCCATGGGGAAATGCAAAAAATTGGGTGTTAAAACCGAAACCACTTCAATTCTTTCTGATGAAGGCAAGGCCATTTCTTTGGCGATAAAAGTGTCGAAATCAGGATAAATCCTATTTGTGTTCACACCAATTTTTTCTGCAAAACCAATATTTTCTTCCCACACCGGATTAAAAACAGCGCCAACAATTTCATAATTGTCATTTATGAAAGAAGCGATTCTGTGCAAAACGCCAATGAGTGAATCGCCGCCGCCGCCAATAATGCCTAATTTTATTTTTGAACTCATTTTGATAATTTATTTTTTAAAAGTTACTTCTTCATTTTTGAAAAATATTGCAAATAAAATCATCACAGAAAAAGCGAAAACGGCGGGAAATATCCAAATATCTTGCCAGCTGTGTGTGTTTTCTGCAATTAAATAGGTGTCTGAAATTTTTCCTGCCACCCAAAAACCAATCAACATTCCAACGCCATAAGTGGCTAGGGTAATTAAACCTTGCGCAGCACTTTTAAATTTTTCGCCGGCTTTGGAATCGGTATAAATTTGGCCGGAAACGAAAAAGAAATCATAACAAATTCCGTGTAAAGCAATGCCCAAAATAAGCATAAATGACAATTCACCCGAATTTCCGTAGGCAAACAGCAAGTATCTTAACGTCCAAGCCAGCATACCGAACAGCAAAGTTTTTTTAAATCCGTATTTTTTAAAAAAGAAAGGCAACAGCAGCATAAAAAGCACTTCTGAAATTTGCCCGATGGTCATTTTACCGGTCGGATTTTCCATGCCAATTTCAGCCAAAAACGGATTCGCATTTTGGTAATAAAACGCAAGCGGAATACAGATTAAAATAGAGGAAATGAAAAACACCAAAAAATTTCTGTTGTTCAGCAACTTTATGGCATCCAATCCCAAAATATCGGAAATGGTAATTTTTTCGTCCTTATTGGCCTTTGGCGGCGTTTTTGGCAAAGCAAAACTAAATACGCCGAGTACCGCGGAAGCTATGGCTGTCATTAAAAAAGTATTTTGAAGCAAGCCGCTTTTTATGCCTTCGGCAGCATCCCAGTGAAATAAATAGCTGATGCCCAATCCGGCCACAATCCACCCAATAGTTCCCCAAACACGTATGTATGAAAATTCCTTTGCGGGATCTTTCATTTGATTAAAAGAAACCGAATTTACCAAGGCAAGCGTGGGCATATAGGCTATCATATAGCCCAAAACATAAGGATAAAACACATTAAAATCGGTTGTTTTCGACATTTGAAACATCAAAATAGCGCCAATTAAATGCAAAATACCCAGTATTTTTTCGGCATTAAAAAAGCGATCGGCAATTAAACCGATAATAAATGGCGCGATAATGGCTCCCCAGGATTGGGTGGAATACGCCATACCGGTTTCTGCGCCGGTGGCATTTAAGTTGTTGCCCAAAAAAGTTCCGAGTGTCACAAACCAGCCTCCCCAGATAAAAAACTCCAGAAACATCATAATGGACAGTTTAATTTGCGTTGATTTGTTCATGTTTTTAAATTTTTAGTTCAATTTTTTGGCTGCGGCAAGCAATAAATTTTTGGTTGCCAAGAGGCCTTCAATTTCGCCCAATCTGGAACCTTCATATTCAACGCCGATAAAACCGGTATAACCTGCATCTTTTACTATTTGAAGCATTTTTATATAATCTATGGTTGTTTCGTTTCCGTTCTCGTCAAAATCGTACGATTTTGCGCTTACGGCTTTTGCTACAGGCATCATTTCGGTAACGCCTTTATACCTGTCATATTCTTCAATGCATTTTGCTTGCCAGCGCTCTCCGCCTTCACGTTTTAGGCAAAAATTGCCAAAATCGGGCAAAACGCCGCAATTTGTGGCATTCACATTATGGATAACTTCTACAAGCAAAGCCGCGTTGGAAGATAAATAACCGTGATTTTCCACAATAACATTTACATTTTTGTCTTTTGCGTAAGCTGCTAATTTTGCAAGTCCGTCAGCAGCGGTTTCTTTCCAAACTTCAGGGTCATTTGTTCCAAAAAGATTAACCCTAATGGAGTGGCACCCTAAAAATTGTGCTGCATCAACCCATTTTTTATGGTTTTCAACAGCTTCATTTCTTTCAGCTTCAACAGTTGCTGCCAAATCTCCTTCGTTATCAACCATAATTAATATGTTTTTAACGTTATAGGTTTCGCTTTTTTCTTTTAAGGTTGTTAAAAGTGTCTCCATGGCTACTTTGGAATCCGGATTTTTTTCCAATTCGTTGGTATAAAGCTGACTCACATATTCAATGCCTTCAAAACCAAGTTCGTTGGCTTTTTGGGCAAAATCGAGCGGACTCATTTTGCCTTCCAAAATTTCTTTGTGCAATGACCATTGGGCCAAAGAAAGTTTAAAGAATGGATTTTCTTGTTTGGAAGCTGTAATTCCTGTTTTATTTTCTTTTTTGGTTTGGCCGCAAGAATTAAAGCCTATGAAAGAAATGGCAATAATAATTGTGGCTAATTTGACGGTAAGATGTTTAATTTTCATTTTATTTGGTTGAAGTTTGACGTAATAATTATGTTATATGTAAAGTGAAAGTAAAAAATCAAAAATTTAATGATGTTTGTTTTTATTCAGTGAAAAATTTTATACAAATTATGCTTCTTTGGGTTTAGGGTATTAGTTTGTCTAAATTTCATTTTTGGACAGTTTGTTTTTCTTTCGATATTCAACGGGCGTACATTTTTCCAGTCGTTTAAACACGGTTGAAAAGTATTGGCTAGTAGCGAAACCACAACTGTATGCCACCTCTGCAACGTTAAAATTTTCGTTTTCGATCAGGATATTTTTTGACATTTCTACACGCCTCATGGCAAGGTAACGCATTGGTGTTAAATTTGTTAATTGTTTGCAATGGTGCGTAAATCTTGTCAATCCCACGCCGGCCGATTGTGCCATTTGCTCTATGGTCCAGGCTTCGGGCAGGTTATTTTCCAATTCTTTCAAAAACAGCTTTACGCTTCTGGAACTGTCTGTAAGCGCCTCATTTAAAACAACTTCATCAGTATTAAGCATATCCAGCAATAAAATGAGGAGGTGGTTTACCAACAACCGAATTCTTGAGGAGTTGCTGCCTTCAATATCTGCATCTACCGCTTTTCCAATACGTTGAAAACAATCCCTAATTCTTCTGTCCGCTTTCCAGAGCCATTTTTCGTTTTGCCTTAAAATGGTGGTCAATCTCAAAAGATCATTTGGAGCCAAGACAATCCAATCTGGCCAATCCCAGTTTTGGTGAGGCCTTCTTACGTCTAAATCAATAATAACCCAATAAAATTTTCCCATGCCTATATTTGGGTTTCCAACCTTATGCGCTTCCCACGGACGCGTGATTGTGAGGAAGTTGGGTAATAATTCCAATTCTTTGTTTCCTTGGGAATAAGGCATGGTTCCCGATTCCAGGAAATGAATTTCAATGCCTTCATTTCTGTGCCAATCCAAGCCCCAATCTTGCTTTTCATTGGCGTCCCAATAGCCAACACTGTTAATGCCAAGCGTATCTTCCGTTAATCGATCACCGGGATAGGTGTACCTGGCAAGTGCCTTAAATTTTAATTTTTTTCTTTCAACGGCATCTACCAAAGGCAAACAAGTGTCGGCGTGATACACAACACCATCTGCTTCATAGGGTTGGATTTCTTGTATATTTATTTTCACTGAAAAAAATTGAACATTGATAAATCGCAAAATACATAATTTGGGCTTCAGTAATAAATAATTTTTTAATTATTTTTTTATACAGCGTAAAAATTTGCATCAACCTAAATTGTGCAAGATTTGTGATAAATACCAAGTTAAAAGTTCAAAAACGAAAACGTTTTCGCTCATAAAAAGGGGGAATTTATAGACTAGCGTGACATTAAATAAAAATATTAAGCGAATTTAGATTGAAATTCACTGTGAATGAATGTTTTAACACTTTAATTTTTTTAACTACTAAAAATGAATAAAAATTTAACAACTGAAAGTTTAGAAAGTTTCGATGCCATTGTTATCGGAACAGGCATTAGCGGTGGCTGGGCAGCAAAGGAACTTTGTGAAAACGGGTTAAAAACCTTGGTGCTCGACAGAGGAAGAATGGTGAAACACATTGAAGATTATCCGACAATGACTATGGATCCTTGGGATTTTGAGCATCGAGGGAAGAAAAATCCGAAGGATATTGAGCGCCAACAAGTGCAGGACAGGTCGGGTTATACAACAAAACCCGAATCTAAACATTGGTTTGTTGATGATATTCAACACCCTTATAATGAAGATAAAAGATTTGATTGGATGCGCGGTTATCACGTTGGCGGCAGGTCTATTATGTGGGGAAGGCACTCTTATAGGTTGAGCGATATGGATTTTGAAGCCAACAAAAAGGATGGCCATGGTGTTGATTGGCCGATTCGCTACAATGATGTTGAGGAATGGTACGATAAAGTTGAGGAATTTATAGGTGTTTGCGGAGAGAATTTGGGTCTTTCGCAATTGCCCGACGGAAAATTTTCTGAACCTATGGAATTGAATTGCGTGGAGCTGGATTTGCGTAAAAGCATGGCAGAAAATTTTGACGGTCGGGTATTGACCTCTGGCCGTGTTGCGCATTTAACGGGAAACGCCGTTCATGAAGGAAGATCTAATTGTCAATATAGAAACATGTGCATCAGAGGCTGTCCTTTTGGAGGCTATTTCAGCAGCAACGCTTCAACGTTGCCTGCCGCAGAAAAAACAGGAAATATGACGTTGCGTCCAAATTCCATCGCTTATGAAATTGTTTATGACGAAAAAACCGGCAAAGCTTCAGGCGTTAAAGTGATTGACACTTTGACCAAAGAAAAAATATTTTATAAAGCTTCCATCATTTTTTGTTGCGCTTCAACAATGGCAACTGCTGGGATACTATTGCAATCCAAATCGGAAAGATTTCCAAACGGTTTGGGCAACGACAGCGGTGAATTGGGACACAATATTATGGATCATCATTTTAAAGTTGGTGCCAAAGCCATTGCGGAAGGTTATGATGATAAGTATTACAAAGGAAGAAGACCCGGCGGAATTTATATCCCTCGCTTCAGAAATATAGATGAAAAAAGTCAGCAAAAGGATTTTATAAGAGGTTATGGCTATCAAGGCGCCGCAAGCAGATCCAATTGGCAAAGGGCTATTTCTGAAATGAGTTATGGAGAAGATTTAAAGCACGAACTTACAAAACCGGGACCTTGGATCATAGGCATCAATGCTTTTGGGGAATGTTTGCCTTATCATGAAAATAAAGTGACTTTAAATTACGAGAAATTAGACGAGTGGGGCTTGCCGACCTTGACTTTTGACGCAGAATTTAAAGAAAACGAAAAGAAAATGAGGATTGATATGCAAGAACAGGCCATTGCTATGTTAGAAGCGGCAGGTTTTAAAAATGTGAAAGGATATGATGAACCTTGTTTCCCGGGAATTGGCATTCACGAAATGGGAACTGCCAGAATGGGCCACGACCCAAAAACTTCGGTTTTAAACAAGAACAATCAAATTCATGCCGTACCAAATGTGTATGTGACAGATGGCGCTTGTATGACTTCTTCGGGTTGCCAAAATCCGTCTTTAACCTATATGGCATTAACTGCAAGAGCCGCGAACCATGCCGCTAAAGAATTTAACAAAAACAAAAAATAGCCTTATGAATCGCAGAACAGCACTTAAAAATTTAACATTAAGCATTGGTTATGCAGTTGCGGCGCCATCATTGTTTAATATGTTAGCGTCTTGCACCTCCGAAACAGCGACTTGGAAGCCTGTGTTTTTTTCTTTAGATGAAAAACTTATGGTCACTCATTTAGTGGATATTATTTTGCCGGCCTCAAATATTCCTGGGGCTTTAGACGTAAATGTTCCCGAATTTATTGATAAAATGTATAAAGAAATTGAGTTGGCGCCAAAACAGAAAATATTCCAAAACGGAGCCGCTATTTTTGCCGAAAATTTCAAGGATAAATATGGAAAAAACATTTCAAAAGGATCAAAAGAAGAGATTAAAACGTTATTTTCCTCTTATTTTGATTTATCTCCAGAAGCCCAACAGCTTGTGATTCAGGAGCAACGGAAAGCTGAAAGCGAAATTAATGAAAATAACAAGGCGTCATTTTTAATGTACCAATTTTTGTTTTCGGTTAGGTATTACACATTGTTTGGTTATTATACGTCTAAAAAAGTTGGAACCGAAGTGCTGAATTACGATCCGGTTCCCGGAGTTTATAAAGGCTGTATTCCTGTGGAAGAAGTTGGAAACGCGTGGACACTTTAATTTTTTTTTTTTGAATTAGAATCCTTGTTTTAAATTCAGAATAAATGAAAAAATCAGTAAGCAGAAGAGATTTTATCAAAAAAAGCGCTGTAATAGCGGCCGGGATTTCAATTGTGCCAAGATATGTTTTGGGGCGCGGCTTTATTGCGCCAAGCGATAAATTAAATATTGCCGTAATTGGTGCCGGAGGGAAAGGGTTTAGCGATCTTGTGAATGTTTGGAACAATGGCGCCTCCAATATTGCCGCCATTTGTGATGTGGACTGGATTAGGGCTTCCAACGCTTTTGAGAAATTTCCTGACGCCCAAAAATTCAAGGATTTCAGAAAATTATTCGATTCCATAAAAGATATTGATGCCGTTACGGTTTCAACGCCCGACCATACACACGCCATTATTGCGCATTCTGCCATGCAGTTGGGAAAACATGTATATGTGCAAAAGCCGTTAACCCATAATATTTATGAGGCAAGAACACTCACTGAAGCTGCGAACAACTATAAAATAGTGACCCAAATGGGTAATCAGGGCGCTTCTGGCCAAGGCGTAAAAACCATGGTGAAATGGTTTGATGCCGGAATGATAGGGGAAGTGAGCGAAGTTCAAGTTTGGACCAACAGGCCGGTTTGGCCACAGGGAATTCCAACACCAATTGACAAACCTGCTTTGTTGGATGGATTGGATTGGGAGAGTTGGGTTGGTCCGGCACAATGGGTGGACTACCATCCTTTATATCATCCGTTTAAATGGCGAGGCT
>JACUUQ010000286.1 GCA_014859175.1 Lutibacter sp.
TCAAAGCTCAAAGCTCAAAGCTCAAAGTGGGTTTAAAGGTAATAAATATTTTTCCCCAATAATTAAATCAAATTCCCTTTCCTTTGGAAAAGGATAAGTATAGAAATAAAAGTACGAAACTAATAATTTAATCCAACAAATTAATTGAAGCGGGTTTTAATATGTGAGTTTCATAATTTTAAAAGCTCATTTAAGTTAGTTTTTTTTACTTTTGGTCTCTAAAAAGGTTAATAAAATGAATACAAACCCTAAAATTGCCGTTTTTGGCGGCGGAAGTTGGGCAACAGCCATTGTGAAAATGTTGTGTGAAAATATGGATCAGGTTGGCTGGTATATGCGAAATCAAGCCGCGATAGATTATATCAAGGAAAATGAACACAATCCAAATTACTTAAGTTCCGCGGCACTTGATGTAAACAAATTGTATTTATCGAGTGATATTAATGAGATGGTTCGTTATGGCGATATTCTAATTTTTGCCATTCCATCGGCATTTTTGAAAGAAGAATTGGATAAAATAACCCAAAGCCTTTCATCAAAAATAGTTTTTTCGGCCATCAAAGGAATTGTTCCGGAAAGCGGATTGATTGTTGGTGAGCATTTTCACAAATTCTTCAAAATTCCGCTAAAAAATATTGGTGTTATAGCCGGTCCTTGTCATGCAGAAGAAGTTGCGATGGAGCGTTTGTCTTATTTAACCATTGCTTGCCAAGATGCCAAAAAAGCCGATCTATTAAGCAACTGTTTGTCGAGCCATTACCTAAAAACAAAAACATCAGACGATATTATTGGCACAGAATACGCCGCAATGCTTAAAAATATTTTTGCCATTGCGGCCGGAATGGCACACGGACTGGGTTACGGAGATAATTTTCAGGCGGTTTTAATGTCAAATTCCGTTAGAGAAATGAAGCGTTTTATAAGAAAAGTGCACAGAATGAAACGCAACATTAACAATTCGGCTTATTTGGGCGATTTATTGGTGACCGGCTATTCCGTTTTTAGCCGCAATAGGATGTTTGGGAATATGATTGGAAAAGGATACACCGTAAAAAGTGCTATGATGGAAATGAGCATGGTTGCCGAAGGTTATTATGCCACAAAAAGCGCTTTTTTAATCAATGAAAAAAACAAGGCGAAAACCCCTATTATTGATGCGGTTTATGGCATATTATATGAAAATAAAAACCCAAAACAAGTCTTTAAAAAACTGACAGACCTACTGGATTAATTGAATTTAATCAGTACTTAAAGTGCCTTAAGTTTTAAGTACTTAGCGTTATAAGATATTTTCATTAAACAAAACTTCATCATTTGATCAAAAGCAAAGAGGCTGTAAGAAAAAGAAAAAATCAAACTATTTTATATTATTTTTAAAAAAGGAATCTATTTAACTTTTGGCATTTTAGACACTCTAAACTTTAGGCACTAATTACATAAAACACCTTTTTATAAAATAAGTCAAAAAAAATTCCGAAACAAGCGCAATTATACGTACTTTAGTACTTTAATAAATTATTTAACAATGAAAAAAGGAACAGTAAAATTCTTCAACCAAGCCAAAGGATTTGGGTTTATCACTGAAGAAACTTCAAAAAAAGACTACTTCGTACACATTACCGGCTTAATTGACAAAATTAGTGATGGTGATGAAGTTGAATTCGAACTGGAAGAAGGAAAAAAAGGGTTAAGCGCAGTAAATGTAAAAGTGATTTAATATTTATTTGTTGTCTTTAAAAAAATTAAAACCAGTCAATATTGACTGGTTTTTTTGATTAAATTTGAAATATTTCGTTACAGATATATAGCTGTTTTTGGTTGATAAATATCATCATAACCCAAATGCGTATTTTGTAAATTTACTTCCTTTAAAATGAACTTAAAAACAGCAAAAAAATTAATTTTAAACAACAGCCATGGAAACTAAAATAGGCATCATCTATTCAACAGTTGACGGACAAACATTGAAGATTTGCAATAAGATTAAAGAAGTGCTTCAGCAAAAAAACCAACAAACCGATTTATTTTCAATAGATGATTTTAAGGGTGATATCTCCAAATACGATAAATTGATTGTTGGCGCTAGCATCCGATATGGCGTGCACAATCCTAAAATAATTGAATTTATAAAAACAAATAAAACCCAACTTGATTCCATAAAAACAGCGTTCTTTTCCGTAAATCTTGTTGCCAGAAAACCAGAAAAAAGTGATCCTGAAACAAATCCTTATGTGGTAAAATTTTTTAAAACCATCGAATGGAAACCCACGCTTGTAAAAGTTTTTGCCGGCAAACTGGACTATAAAAAATATTCCTTTTTTGACCGAAAAATGATTCAGTTAATTATGTGGATGACCAAAGGGCCCACAAATACTGATGCGGAAATTGAATATACAAACTGGGAAAAAGTGAATGAATTCGCAGGAGAACTTATCAATTTATAATTTCAGATTTTCAAATCTATATTTATTTAGGATTGTAAATGCAATGGTTTTTTTGCTTACTTTTATTTTTCTGAAAAAGAAAGTTGCATTTTTTACAAATTTAATTAAACCCCATAATCCCAAATATGAGTGTGCAACTAAAAATGATTCAAAAA
>JACUUQ010000056.1 GCA_014859175.1 Lutibacter sp.
GTTTCATTATTTTAAAATCGTCGATCATATTGCCTTCAAAATCAATGGCCTGCGCCCTAACTCCGGCTCTTGCAGGTTGCACATCATTTACTGTAATTGTTGGCATCATTTTTTGCAAAGCCCTGACAAACAGGCGTTTTGAAAAAGCGCGTTTGTATTCATCGATTCCTTTGCGCCAATGTTTACCGAACAATTTCCAGGTTCCTTTAAAAGTTAACGCTTCAAAAGTATCTCTGAAACTAAAACTTGTCCGATGATAACCTTCCCTTTTGAACGTAAAAACCGCATTCGGGCCGCATTCAATGCCGCCATGAATCATTCGTGTAAAATGCACGCCTAAAAACGGAAATTTCGGATCGGGCACAGGATACACCAAATTGTTGATTTTATGTGCTGCTTCAGGTTTTAACTCAAAATAATCACCCCTGAAACCCACAATATGCAAATCGAGTTTTAGCGCATCTTTTGCGGCGATTCTGTCGGATTGCAATCCAGTGCAAAAAATCACTTTATCGGCCATGAAGATTCCTTGATTTGTTTTTAAAGTGGTGGAATCCGTTTCAGTAATAACTTTTAATACTTCGCAGGATTTAAGTAATTTGCTTTCAACATTGATGACCGTAATTTGATCTAAAAAAGCGATACAAACCGCCACATAATCGATGATTCCGGCAGTTGGCACCCAAATACCTTTAATTCCTTCAATAAAAGGTTCATTTTGTTTTATTTCTTCGGAAGTTAAATAACGGATTCCCGGCGTTTCATTTTGAATTCCTCTTTGAAAAATATCATCTAAAACGGGCAATTCCCGTTTTGAAACCGCTACAATTACCTTGCCGCAAACATCGTGTTTAATGTTATTGTCAACGGCAAATTTTATGAGTTGGCTACTTCCAATTTTACAATTTTTTGCTTTATAAGAACCTGGTTTGTAGTAAATTCCGGAATGCATAACACCCGAATTGCGACCAGTTTGGTGCAACCCGATTTCGGGCTCTTTTTCTAAAATAAGGATGGTTTTATCAGGAAATTTTAATTGTAATTTATAGGCCGTTGCAAGTCCGACAATGCCCGCACCAACAACAATAAAATCGAATTTATTGGACATATTTTGTTTTTCCCACAAAGTTCAGCAAAACAAAGGATATTATAAAGAAAACTGCCAAAAACAATACACTCCATTGCATGGAGCCCGTAAAAGAAATTAACAGGCCAAAAACGAGCATGCCAAATACAATCGCTATTTTTTCGGTGACATCATAAAAGCTGAAATAGGTTGCATGGTCTTTTGTTTCGGGCAACATTTTAGAATAGGTTGAACGCGACAAAGACTGAATGGCGCCCATCACCATACCAATAAGCGCAGCCAAACCATAAAAATAATAGGAAACATTTGCTTGTGATTTATCCAATAAAAAGGCGACACCGCAAACAATAGCCCAAATGGCAATGGTAATTTTTAACGTGGCAATATTGCCAATCCTGTCTGAGATTCTCGAAAATAGATAAGCGCCGAATATGGCGACGATTTGCACCACCAAAATAACGGCAATTAAATCTATGGTTGGAAGACCCAGTTCTAAACTTCCAAAAATACCTGCCATTAAAATGATGGTTTGCACGCCTACGCTAAACATAAAAAAAGACAACAAGAAAAATTTTAATTCTGGTTGTTGCTTCATTTCAGCATAAACCACTTTTAATTCCTTTAGGCCTTTCCAAATAAAATCCTTTTCAGGTTTTTTTTGATATACATTGTTTGGCAAATAGCTATACGTTATTTGGGCAAATCCCAGCCACCAAATTCCAACCAGCAAAAAAGTTAAACGGGAAGCAGCAGCCGCATTTGGCAATCCGAATATTTCTGGTTTATTTACCATCGCCAAACTAAACAACAACAACAAAACAGAACCTGCATAGCCAAAAATAAATCCTTTGGCACTAACATCATCCTGTTGATCAGGGTGTGCAATTTCCGGCAAAAATGAATTGTAAAAAACAATGCTTCCCCAAAATCCGATACTTGCAAAAACAGTAAAAACCAAACCAACCCAAAGTGTTTTTTCTCCTTCAAAAAAGAAGAGGCTCATTACAGAAAATGATCCTAAATAACAAAAAGCCTTTAAAAATTTTAATTTATTTCCGGTATAATCTGCAATTCCCGATAATATTGGCGACATAAATGCAACCAATAAAAAGGACAATGCAAGCGTGTAATCGTATAACGTTGTGGCATTCCAATGTGTTCCAAGAAAATTTACTGTACCGTCAATTGATGCAAATGACTCGGTTAAACTGCTGTAATATATCGGGAAAACTGCGGTTGCAATAACCAAAGAATAGGCTGAATTTGCCCAATCGTAAAACGCCCAGGCATTGATAAGTTTATTGTCTCCTTTATTTAACATAGTGGCATGAATAAAAAAACCGCTCTGAAAATTCAGAACGGTTGACAATATACTATAATTATTTTTTTAATCTAAAATAAAACTGTTTTAACTATTGGGCATTGTATTTTTTTGCTAAGGAAATCGCCGTTGGCAAATATGCTTTTAAGTTTTTTATTCTTGTTTCATTAGAAGGGTGCGTGCTTAAAAATTCGGGTGGTGCTCCTCCGGTAGACAATTGGCCCATACGAATCCATACATTGATGGCTTCTTGCGGATTGTACCCAGCCATTGTCATAAATACCAATCCCAATTTATCAGCTTCTGTTTCATGGGTTCTGCTGTAAGCCAACATACCAACCTGTGAACCAATACCATAAAGGGTATTCCACAAGTTTTGTGTTTTAGGATCTTTATTGTTGGTGCTAATTGCCACAGCAACGCCACCCAATTGTTGTCCGTAAGCACTTGTCATACGTTCCTGTCCGTGTTTTGCAAATGCATGTGCAACTTCATGGCCCATCACTGCGGCAATACCGTCTCTATTTTGCGTAATAGGTAAAATTCCAGTATAAAAAACCACTTTTCCTCCAGGTAGTGCCCAAGCGTTTACAGCTTTATCTTCGATTAAATTGAATTCCCATCGATAGCTGTTAGCCTCAGAAACCATTCCGTTTGCACGCATAAATTTGTCAACTGCTTGGGAAATATTTTTTCCGACAGTTTGCACTTCATTGGTCATTTTTGCATCATTGGAAAGTTTATTTTCCTTTAAAAAACCTTCATATTGCGCAAAACTGGCTGGCAATATTTCGGCATCACTCACTAAATTTAGACGTTGTCTTCCAGTAATTGGAACGGTGCTGCAGCTTATCATAAATAGCATTAGCAATGACAGGGAAATAAATTTTTTCATTTTATTAAGTTTTTTAGTTAAAACATTCTTTATACATAAAGTTACAAATTCTATCTTTACCAACAAAATTAAACCATTTTATGGATAAGAGTGCCAATAATATCACAACAATTTCAATTACCGTTCCAAAAATTCCGGCATCAATTATTGCAACAGGAAAAATACTGCAATTTATGGCGCCACCTTTGGCTGTTTTGTTCGCGATAAAACTTTTTAGAACACCCATCCGTTTCAAAACTCCCGCACGTGAAAAAATGATGGCGGATAGCGCCCAGAAGAAAATGGTTTTAATTCCTGAATTAAAAAAGGAAGTGATGGTTTACTCCTATGGTTATTCAAAAAGAAAAGTATTGTTGATTCATGGCTGGTCGGGACGGGGAACGCAACTTTTTAAGATTGCCGACAAGTTGCTGGAAAATGGTTTTATGACCATTAGTTTTGACGCTCCGGCTCATGGAAAATCAACAGGGAAAACGACGATGATGAACGAATTTGTTGAAACCGCCATCTTTTTAGAAAAAGAATTTGGCCCTTTTGAGATTGCCATCGGACATTCTTTAGGCGGCATGACTGTTTTAAATGCTATTAAACAAGGATTAAATACAAAAAAAGGCATCGTTATTGGTTCAGGAGATGTGATTTCAGATATTATCAAGGAATTTGTGGCAAAAATTCAATTAAAACCTAAAATGGCCGATAAAATAAAACACCAGTTTTATAAGAATTTCGGAGAAGATATTGATAATTATTCGGCCTATATCGCCGCAAAATCGGTAAAAATACCTACTTTAGTACTACACGACACCGAAGATAAAGATGTTCCGGTAAGTTGTGCGCACCATATTCGCCAACATCTGGAAAAAGGAGAAATTTTAATTACAAATGGCTTGGGACATAGCCGTATTTTGAAAGATACCAAAGTAATCAATAGAATTGTTGAATTTATTAACAGAAATTAGTCACATGAAAAATTTATCTTTAGCATTCATTTTGATAACGCTCTTTGGATGCCATGGTTATTCTCAAGAAAAAAATAAAAAAGTAATGGTTAAAAAAGTAATTAAAACGGAGGCAGAATGGAAAAAAGCATTGTCTCCTGAGCAATATTATGTATTAAGAGAAAAAGGAACCGACCGACCAAGCGAAGGCGGTTATACAGCCCATTTTGAAAAAGGAACTTACCATTGTGCCGCCTGTGATTTACAGCTTTTTGAATCGGGCAGCAAATTTGAATCGCATTGCGGATGGCCATCTTTTGATGATGCCATTGAAGGTACCGTAAATTATGTGTCTGACAGAAGCCATGGAATGATCCGCACAGAGATTGTATGCGCTTCTTGCGGCAGCCATTTGGGGCATATTTTTGATGACGGGCCAAAAGACACCACCGGAAAAAGGTATTGCGTAAATACAACTTCCATTAAATTTGTGGCCCCCTAACCCCCGAAGGGTGAATTATTCGCTAAAATTTAAAAGACGGAATTCTGAAGAAGATTGATGGTTAAATTTTTTGTCCAAATTTCGACCAATTTTATAAAGTCCTGTGTAATTATTATAGAGGTAAGATTTCCTTTGTTTGTATCAAATACGCATTCAAACTTTTGCCAAATAAAAAAGCCATTCAGTTTTAAAATCAACTTTTTACGTTAAAACACTTCAAATAACAGCCTTCTTCTGATTAAAATATTTTGGGCGTTCCCGCCGAAAAGGCGGTCGGGCAATTCGCTGCAATCTTTTTTGCTTCGCCGAAAAGGCAAATCAAAAAAAATTTACGCTGCTGTCCCTAACGCGGGTTCAATTAGCAAGGAATAATTTTAACTTAGGCAATCAAACTCCGGGCGCCAATTGATTTTTCATTGAGAAATAATGACTTTTTTTACTAAAAATGATTTGGATGAAATAAAAATAATTTAAGTTCATTTTAGTATCTTTGCCATTCTAAAAAACGAGGTAAACGACTATGTTCAATAATTTAAGCGATAAATTAGATAAGGCCTTTCACACCCTGAAAGGACACGGCAGAATTACGGAAATAAATGTGGCGGAAACGCTAAAAGAAGTTCGAAGAGCGCTTTTGGATGCCGACGTTAACTTTAAAATAGCCAAAAACTTTACCGACACCGTAAAAGTAAAAGCCCTGGGACAAAACGTTTTAACAACGTTAAATCCGGGCCAATTGATGGTGAAAATCGTAAAAGACGAACTGACCGAATTAATGGGCGGAGAAACTGTTGGGATTAACCTATCGGGCACGCCAACCGTTATATTAATGTCGGGTTTGCAAGGATCTGGTAAAACAACGTTTTCCGGAAAACTCGCAAATTATTTAAAAACAAAAAAAACCAAACAGGTATTATTGGTGGGTTGCGACGTTTATCGCCCTGCGGCCATCAACCAATTAAAAGTGGTTGGAGAACAGATTGGCGTAGAAGTTTATGCGGAAGAAGGCAATCAGAATCCGGTAGAAATTTCCAAAAATGCCATTAAACATGCAAAAGCCACCGGCAAAAATGTGGTAATTATAGATACTGCAGGTCGTTTGGCGGTTGATGAAGCGATGATGGCCGAAATTTCGAACATCCACAAGGCTGTAAATCCACAAGAAACACTGTTTGTGGTGGATTCCATGACTGGCCAAGATGCCGTAAATACTGCAAAAGCTTTTAATGATATATTAAATTTTGATGGGGTTGTATTGACCAAATTAGATGGTGATACGCGTGGCGGTGCCGCATTATCTATCAAATCTGTTGTAAATAAACCCATAAAATTTGTTGGTACGGGTGAAAAGATGGAAGCCATTGATATTTTCTATCCAAACCGTATGGCAGAACGAATTTTGGGAATGGGTGACGTTGTTTCGTTGGTGGAACGCGCCCAGGAACAATATGACGAAGAAGAAGCCCGCAAAATTCAAAAGAAAATTGCAAAAAATCAATTTGGTTTTGATGATTTCCTGAAACAAATTCAGCAAATTAAAAAAATGGGGAATATGAAAGATTTGATGGGAATGATTCCCGGCGCAGGAAAAATGATGAAGGATGTTGATATTGATGATGACGCTTTTAAAGGCATTGAAGCCATGATTCATTCTATGACTCCGGCTGAAAGAAGCGAACCTATCATTATTGACGCTGTCAGAAAAAAACGCATTGCAAAAGGATCGGGAACAACCATCCAGGAAGTAAATCAATTGTTGAAACAATTTACCCAAATGAGCAAAATGATGAAAATGATGCAAGGCGGCGGCGGTAAACAAATGATGCAAATGATGAAAGGAATGGGGAAATAGGTTGCTACATTAGACTATCCTCATGATAAAAGTTTTTAAATTTTAGTTCTAAATATATAGCTATCGGTTAAATTTTTCTTTGTGAACCTTTGTGCATTTCTTTGTGAATCTTTGTGTAATATTTTTTTATAACGTCATTGCCAAGGGTTTTAAAAAGTTACACAGCGTATTTCTAAAAGAATAATAATATCGTTTTTAACATTTAGAATTTAGATTTGTTTGCACTTATAAAAGGACTCGATTTGAATAGTTTAAAATGAAAATAGAAAAAACTGCCACTTAAAACTGTAAACTAATAAAGAATGATTTTACTCGACGGAAAAAAAACATCGGAAGACTTAAAAGTTGAAATTGCCGAATCGGTAAAACAATTAAAAGCCCAAGGAAAAAAAACGCCCCATTTGGCCGCAATTTTAGTAGGAACCGATGGTGCAAGCATGACTTATGTAAGCAGCAAAGTAAAAGCTTGTCATTTGGTGGGATTTAATTCAACGTTGATTGAACTTCCAAACGAAACCACCGAAGCAACCTTATTGCACGAAATTGAAAAATTAAACAATGATAACGATATCGACGGATTTATCGTTCAATTGCCGTTGCCAAAACATATCAACGAACAAAAAGTGCTCAATGCCGTAAATCCCGATAAAGATGTTGACGGATTTCACCCAACAAATGTGGGAAGAATGGCCTTGGATATGCCGTGTTTTTTACCAGCAACACCCTTCGGAATTTTAGAATTGTTGGAGCGTTATAAAGTAGAAACTTCAGGGAAACACGTCGTAGTTATTGGAAGAAGTAATATTGTGGGCAGACCGATGAGTATTTTAATGAGCCAAAAACGCAAAGCCGGTGACGCCACCGTAACCATTGCGCACAGCAGAACAAAAAATTTAAAAGAATTTACGCAACAGGCCGATATTATTGTTGCCGCTCTTGGGATTCCTGAGTTTTTAACCGGCGATATGGTGAAAGACGGCGTAACCATTATTGATGTGGGAATTACACGCGTTGAAGACGCCAGCAAAAAAAGCGGCTACCGTTTGGTGGGCGACGTACATTTTGAAAGCGTGAGCAAAAAAGCGGCTTTTATTACGCCGGTTCCTGGTGGCGTTGGCCCAATGACCATTGCCATGCTGATGAAAAACACCTTGTTGGCCTGCGAAAGAAAATAGAACTATTGTACTGTTTAACCGCTAATTTCGCAAAGGTTGACACAAAGTTCGCAAATGGTTTTATTAAACAATAAAAGACATTGGATCTCATTTTTTGCGCCCTTCGCGATTTTTTCTTTGCCTTTGCGGTTAAAAAATCAGTAAAATTAGGAACTTTTTAACTTTAGGCATTTTAGGCACTCCAAACTTTAGGCACTAAGTAAGTGAATTCTTCTTTTTACAATTAATTTCAATTCCCTTCCCTATTTACCAACGCTACAGAAAAAGCGGGCAAACAAATCGCTAAATATTCACATTCCGCATCAAACGGATTTGAATACTGAACACGCACACCTTTATTTAATTTAATGGATTGCCCTGCTTCCAAAACAACAAGTTCCCCTTCAATATTAAATTGTTTTTTTCCTTTAATAATATAGGTATATTCATCAAATTGCGGCGTTTGAAAAGGTTCTTTCCAGCCTGGAGGCGCTATCATATGCGCCAAACTTAATTCGCCTTGCTGGGTGGTATGCCCAAAATGTTCTTCTATTAATTTTCCGTCTGTGGTGGGAATTACAAATGGCGATTTTTGTATCGTGTATTTTTTCATGGGTTAAATTTTATTTCCTCCAAATTTAAAGATAATTTAGGAGTTCTTCATTATCACATTAAGATTCCTGAAATTCTTTTGAAAAGGTTTTAGGTTTTTGGAAAAAAGAATAATATAAAGATTGGCAAATATTTTAATCTGTTTAAAATAAATGATTAGAACTTGAAAACTCGATAAATTCCCTTTAATTCAACAAGATCTGATATTGCTGATTTACCTGATTAAGACTGGAAACTTCTGAATATTTATACGAAACAAACTGTGTATTCTGTTTGTTGTAAATGTTGGCTATTCTTTCTATGATTTCTACAGCTTCAACTCTGGGAATATCGGTGAAATTCAGCAAATCATCTTTTAGTTTATTGATGTCGTAAATATTGGTGTTTTCCAAAAAAGACACAAAAGGATCGTATTTTGAAAAGTCTTTGCTAAGTTCACGCAGCTTCTCAGAAATAGGTGTTATTGAGCTAAAACTGTTATTGCTCAATATTATAATGGTGATATCATCAGCTTTATACCTTCTTAAAGTGGTGCTAAATCCATTCCATACGCCATTGTGGTAAACCAACTCAGTATCAATTTCCTGCTTTAATCGGAATCCAAAACCATAAGGCACAATTTTGCCGCTGTTGGTTTTGCCTGGCAAAAATGCTTTTGATAAAATGGAATCATTCAAAATGGTGCGCTCGGTTAAAGATTGGTTCCATTTAAACAAATCACTTGCTGTGGAATATATGCCTTTATCGCCCACAACGCCATCATTAACAGTAAACGGAATGGCGATGTACGATTTTCCGTATCTCCTAAATCCAATTAATTCCTCTTTTTTGCTTGCTTCATTTGGGTTATGAACATAAGTGTTGGTTAAATTCAAAGGTTTAAAAAAACGGTTATCCAAAAAATTGCTAAAACTTTGGTTGCTTACTTTTGAAACAATGGAAGCCAAAATAAAATACCCTGTATTGCTATAATTAAACTTTTCGCCCGGTTTAAAATAAGGCTGCATTTTTAATTTGCCCATGAGGTTTAACATGGCTTGATTGTCTGGCGGCGTTTTACTTTTCCAGTTCTTTTCAGCCGCATACATATAATTTGGAAGTCCGGATGTATGGTTTAGCAAATGTCTAATTTTGATATTTTTGTAGGGAAAATCCGGTAAATATTTTGTTGCAAAATCATCTATATCCAGTTTGCCTTCCTGGTACAGCAACAAAATTGCAGCAGCTGTAAACTGTTTGGAAACTGAAGCTAGTTGGTAAATACTTGTGCTGTCGATAGGATCTTTTAAACGCAGATCTTTACGCCCTATATGTTCTTCAAACAATATTTTTCCATTTTTAGCGACTAAAATACTGCCGTTAAATCCATACTGCTGGCTTAACTGACTTGTGTAATTGCGTATATTTTCTATTGGAACCTTGTATGCTGCCATTAAAATTGAATGCTGAAATTCATTTTGGGAGCTGCGGTTTGAAGCTAAATCATTGGAAGCAATTATATTACTTACTTTGTTAAGTCGATTGATTTGGGGGTCTCTGTCGGCGCTATTTGTAACAACGAAAAAAAACATTGACGCAAATAACAAAAAGTAAATTATATAGGGTTTATTCATTCTTTTCGGTTTTCTCTTATTTTTTTAGATGTAAATTTTGAGAAGAATTATAGTCCCCAATTTCCCATTTTCTAACGCGCTGTTTTCGCATTTATTGGGTTTGGCACTCCTAAAATAAAATTAAACTTTACAATTATACAAAAATTATTTAATAGCTGGCAAAAAAAATTCAGCAAAATGGAGGTTTTTGAATCGAATTTAATTTTAGCGACCGGTTAGACAACTGATGCATATCATTTTGTGATAATAAAATAAGGTCTAAATTTAATGTTGTAATCCTAAATCAACATATCATGAAACTTACATTTTTTGGGGGCGCCGGAACAGTAACCGGCTCCAAAATTTTATTGGAAGTTAATTACAAAAAAATATTGATTGATTGCGGCTTGTTTCAGGGACTGAAAGAATTGCGCGTAAAAAACTGGGAAAACATACCGCCAGAATTTAAGGAATTGGATTTGGTAATTCTTACGCACGCGCATTTAGACCATACAGGTTATCTTCCCATTATCGTTAAAAACGGTTATTCAGGAAAAATTTATTGCACCAAACCCACCAAAGATTTAACGGAAATTATTTTGTTGGACAGCGCTAAAATTCAGGAAGAAGATGCCCGAAGAGCCAATGAACACCATTATACCAAACACAATCCCGCAAAACCTTTGTATGATGTTGAAGATGCAAAACTCACCATGACGCATTTCGAAACCTTTGATTTGGATACCTGGAATATAATAGACGACCAAATAAAATTCAAATTTGTGAACAGCGGCCATATTTTGGGAAGTGTATTTGTGGTTTTAGATGTTAATGGAAAAATACTGGTTTTTTCGGGCGATATCGGAAGAAAAGAACCACTTCTTTTATACCCGTTTGAATATCTTGAAAAGGCCGATTATGTTGTGGTTGAATCTACCTACGGAAACAGAAACCATATGGATTTTTCAGTTACCGAGTTGTTGCTGAAATATATAACTCACACCTACAACAAAGGGGGCATTTTAGTAATCCCAACATTTTCGGTTGAAAGAGCCCAAGAAATTATTTATTTGTTAAGCTTGTTGAAGCGAGATCATAAATTGCCAAATATTCCTATTTTTCTCGACAGCCCGATGGGCGTAAATGCCACGGAAGTCTATTTTAAATACAGAGACCGGCATAAATTATCGGATGCCGATATTAAAAGTATGTTGTCAACTGTTCATTTGATCACTGAAATTAATGCTTCCAAGATGATTGTAAATAACAAAGACCCTAAAATTGTATTGGCCGGAAGCGGCATGATTACTGGCGGAAGGGTGTTGCATTATTTGGACAAGCTAATTTCAGACGAGAAAAACAGCGTGTTAATCGTTGGATTCCAGGCAGAAGGAACACGCGGAAGGGCTTTGCTTGCAGGAGATACCGAAATCAAGTTTTTTGGAGAATACCATAAAGTGAAAGCCGAAATTTTTAAGATCAATGAATTTTCAGGACACGCAGACCAAAGTGAATTGTTGGATTGGCTTAAACATTTTAAGGAACCGCCAAAACTAACTCTCATAAATCATGGAGAACCGCACCAAAGCCAGGCGTTTAAAACAAAAATTAAAACGGATTTAAATTGGAATTGCACCGTTGCAAAACCGAACAATGCCTATTATTTGGATTGATTTTCAAAAAGTTGGAAGACAGAAGACGGAAGTTTTAGGTTGTAAAAAAAAATCCTTTAACCGCAAGGACGCAAGGAAAAAACGCAAAGTGCGCAATTTTGTTTTGGTTAACAATTTATTCAACATTTTTGAAATCGTAAATCGTAAATCAAAAATCGTATGTCAAGTTGCGTTAGGGAGTGAAGCGAAAAGCCCGCAGTTGCGCTTTTGGGCGCAGCGAGGACTCGCAGCGAAAAGCCCGACCGCCTTTTCGGCGGTAACGCCAAACAAAAATACATGCAGATCCAACAAATAATTGAACGAAATTTAATTAAACCAAATGGTGAAATATTTGATTTTTGCCACATCTGGAATTTGATCTAAAGCCACTTCTGCCCTGCTAAAACTGTTCAAAGCCAATTCTTTTTTATCGATAGAAATGGTGGCGTTCAGTTCGTCAATAAAAAGCGTGGCCGAAGTTAAGGTGGTTTCAACCTTATTTACCTTGTAATGCGCAATAATATCTTTGAATGTAGATTGCAGGGAAATGCCTTTGGACGTTTTGTAGCTGTTGTCAAATATTTGAATACTTTTAATCCCCGACGACTTATCGTTAAGGTTTGTGGGCACAATTTCCAACAATAATTTTCCCTTTTTTGCGTAAATTAGGTACACGTCATTTTCAACCGTAAACAATCTTTTGTCAATTTCTTTATCGGCGTACAGGTTTGCAACAATGGAATCTTTGGAGAAAACAGTACTTAAATCCTTAATTTTGGTTTCTTTGTTAAGCTGCCCAACCTTGCCTTTTTCAATTAAAAATTGGTCTTTTTTGGCGCATTGAATGGTTAAAACAGAAAGCAAAAACAAATAAATGATTTTTATAAAAAAGGACATAAACTGGGTATTATGGTTTTTAATAGTTAAACTGCAAACAAAAAATTTACGGTTTTGACCTAATAATAGCTTAAAATTAATGAGCATTCTGTTTTGGGCTTTCCGGTCTTTTCAGTGGGCGTTCCCCTGCGGGTCGTGCTTTTCGCTTCAATCCGTAATTGCGAGGCTTTAGTAAAAAGCAAGCCTGTGCCGAATTTATTTCGGTATGGCAATCTTTTGAACATATTGCTTAACTAACTCGCAATTCCGGGATTTCCGCTGCAATCACTAACGCAAATAAATATTAGTGCGTAACATTTTTACATCACTCTTTTTAAAATTCCTAAAACACCTCTTATAAAACTTGCGCTTGTCACCACTTTTAAAACAGGATTCATTCGCGTACTCGTTCTGCCCCTTGATGTTTTTGTCTCTTTTATTTCTTCCTTTTTCCTGCTATCAGCTTTCTCCTTTTCGACAATCTTTTGAATTTTTTCTGATAAAATTTCGTAGGCGCTTTCCCGGTCAATAACGTCTTTATATTTATGGTAAATACGAGAGTTCCCAATCAATTGATTCAATTCACTGTCGGTCAATATGTCCATTCTGCTCATTGGCGCGCGCATCATGGTGCAGGCCAGCGGTGTTGGAATTCCTTTTTCGTTTAATACAGAAACAAAAGCTTCTCCAATTCCCATTTTCGTTAATACTTTATCAACATCGTAATACTCGGAGTTGGGATAATTTTCTGCGGCCAATTTAATGGCTTTTCTGTCTTTGGCCGTAAATGCGCGCAGCGCATGTTGTATTTTTAAACCCAATTGTCCCAAAACCGCTTCAGGAACATCATTCGGATTTTGGGTCACAAAAAACAATCCGATGCCTTTTGATCTTATTAATTTCACAATGCTTTCTATTTGTGAAAGCAAAGCTTTTGAGGCTTCATTAAAAATCAAATGCGCTTCGTCAATAAAAATAACCAATTCCGGCTTACCGCTGTCGCCCTGTTCCGGGAAAGTTGCATACACTTCCGCCAATAATTGCAGCATAAATGTGGAGAAAAGCTTCGGCTTGTCCTGAATATCCGTTAAACGCAATATGGAAATGATTCCTCGTCCGTTCTCATCAATCCGCACCAAATCCTGAACATCAAAAGAGCGTTCGCCAAAAAACAAATTTCCGCCTTGTTGCTCAATTTCGACGATTTTTCGTAAAATTGCCCCAGTGCTTGCCGTGGAAATTAAACCATATTCCTTTTGAATGTCCTCTTTACCTTCGGAAGTGGCATATTGCAGTATTTTTTTGAAATCCTTTAAATCCAACAACGGAAATTTGTGGTCATCACAATATTTAAAAATGATAGAAACAATGCCGCTTTGCGCTTCAGGCAATTCCAATATTCGGGAAAGCAGCACTGGTCCAAATTCTGAAACTGTGGCCCGCAGCCTAACGCCGTCTTGACCGGACAAAGTAAGTATTTCAACCGGAAATTTTTTAGGTTCATAGGGCAAACCAATTGCGGCGTGTCGTTCATCAATTTTTGGATGTCCTGCACTCGGTTGCGCCAATCCGCTTAAATCACCTTTTACATCCATCAACAGCACAGGAATTCCTTTTTCAGACAAGTTTTCTGCCATTACCTGCAAAGATTTTGTTTTCCCGGTTCCAGTTGCGCCAGATATCAATCCGTGTCGGTTCAGTGTTTTTAAAGGCACTTTCACAAAAGCATCTTTAATGGTTTTTCCGTCTAACATTGCAGCACCCAAAGTGAAATATTCGCCTTTTGTTTGGTACCCTTCCGTGATATGATTGAAAAAAATTTCTTCTCTGGTCATTATGAATAATTTTTATAAAAATAAGAAATAAAATGAAACTAAAAATTTGAAAAGAAACTAAGTTGCAAATATTTATTCCCGTTCCTAAATCTTATATTTGCAGCATGGTAAATGTAAGTACAAAAGAATTATTGGCCAAAGGCGAAATGCTTCCTTTGATGGAAGAGTTTTACACCATTCAGGGCGAAGGATTTCATACGGGAAAAGCAGCTTATTTTATTAGAATTGGCGGGTGCGACGTTGGTTGCCATTGGTGCGATGTGAAAGAAAGCTGGAACGCAAAACTGCATCCTCCAACAAGCGCGGACAGCATTGTGGAAAATGTCAAAAAATATGCAAATACCGTTGTGATTACTGGTGGAGAACCCTTAATGTGGGAATTGGATTATATTACCAACACATTACAAGCCAACAACATCAAAACGCATATAGAAACTTCTGGTGCTTATAAATTGAGCGGAATCTGGGACTGGATTTGCCTTTCGCCTAAAAAAACAAAATTGCCTTTGGCTGAAATTTATTCAAAATGCCACGAATTGAAAGTCATTGTTTTCAATAAAAACGATTTCAAATTTGCGGAAGAACAAGCTGCCAAAGTTGGCGAAAGTTGCGAATTATTTTTACAGCCAGAATGGAGTAACCGAGAAAAAATGATGCCGTTAATTGTGGATTATGTGATGAAAAATCCTAAATGGAAAGTGTCCCTGCAAACCCATAAATATTTAAATATTCCTTAGTTAGTTGCTTTCAATAATTTCCATTGCCAATTTGTAAACCTTTTCAAATTGTTCTTTTCTTGTTAATGCAGAATTGTCAATTTTAATGGCATCGTCTGCCTTCACCAATGGGGAATCTTTTCGCGTAGTATCAATATGATCGCGATATTCCACATTTTTTAAGGTTTCGTCGAATGTAACCTGCTCTCCGCGATCCAAAAATTCATCAAATCGTCTTTTCGCACGTTTTTCTGCGGAAGCTGTCATAAATATTTTCAATTCCGCATCCGGAAAAACAACCGTTCCAATATCTCTGCCATCCATCACCACACCTTTGTTTTTACCCATATGCTGTTGTTGTTCCACCAATTTTTTACGCACTTCCGGAACTTCGGCAACTTTGCTTACCAATCTAGAAACTTTCATATTGCGAATTTCAGCTTCAACATTTACGTCATTTAAATAAATCTCCGCAAATCCTAAATCCAAATTAAACTTAAATGACAAATTGATGTTGTCTAACTGATTGATTAACCTTTCTTTTAAAAAATACGCTTCAGAAATTAGGTTGTTTTGCATTGCATATAAAGTAACTGCCCGATACATGGCACCGGAATCAACGTAAACATATTTCAATTTAGTTGCCAACTCTTTGGCTATGGTGCTTTTTCCTGTGGAGGAAAATCCGTCAATGGCTATGGTGATATTTTTCAAACTGATAATTTAAATGAATTCGGTTCTTAGTACAAAATAAGGCTAAATATTAATAAAAACGAAGGTTTTTTTATATGAACTCAACACATATTACAAAAAAAAACCTTCAACAATAAAGTTGAAGGTTTTTCAAAAGAAAGGCGGTGACA
>JACUUQ010000287.1 GCA_014859175.1 Lutibacter sp.
AATATTAGATATACAATATTAGATATACAATATTAGATATACAATATTAGATATATCATTTATGTGTAAAATATTAATAATGAGGCATTTATAAGATTTTAAACTTTTAATATTTAACTTTTAATATCTAAGAAATAACTTTTAATATTTTTTTATAGAGGATTTTGGATTGAACACTATGGAAGAAGACAACAACGAAAACGAACATTTAGAAGAGCACATAAACGAGGGGTTTGGAAATCAGGCAACCATTACCAAGGTTACGGGAATGTATAAAGACTGGTTTTTGGATTACGCCTCTTATGTTATTTTAGAGCGTGCCGTTCCTGCTTTAAAAGATGGTTTTAAACCGGTGCAACGCCGAATTATGCATTCTATGAAGGATTTGGATGACGGGCGTTACAACAAAGTGGCGAACGTTGTTGGGCACACTATGCAATACCATCCGCACGGTGATGCCTCTATTTCCGATGCTTTGGTGCAACTGGGCCAAAAAGAATTGCTGATTGATATGCAGGGAAACTGGGGAAATATTTTAACCGGTGACCGTGCTGCAGCAGCGCGTTATATTGAAGCCCGCTTGTCTAAATTTGCTTTAGAAGTAGTTTTCAACCCAAAAACAACAGATTGGCAATCTTCTTACGACGGCAGAAAAAAAGAACCGATAGATTTACCTGTTAAGTTTCCGTTGTTACTGGCGCAGGGTGCAGAAGGCATTGCGGTTGGACTTTCAACAAAAATTTTGCCGCATAATTTCAATGAATTGATTGACGCTTCCATAAAACATTTAAAAGGAAAACCTTTTACGCTGATTCCGGATTTTTTAACCGGAGGAATTGCAGATGCTTCCGGATATCAAGACGGAAAAAGAGGAGGAAAAATAAGGGTTCGAGCAAAAATTGGCCAACTCGATAAAAAAACGTTGGTCATAACCGAAATTCCTTTCGGAACAACCACTTCAAGCTTAATTGATTCCATTTTAAAAGCAAATGAAAAAGGGACCATTAAAATCAGGCAAATAGAAGACAATACCGCCGCCAATGTTGAAATTTTGGTGCATTTGCCAAGCGGCATTTCACCCGATAAAACCATTGATGCGCTTTATGCTTTCACCAATTGTGAAAATCCGATTTCGCCTTTGTGTTGCGTAATTGACGACAACAAACCGGTTTTTATTGGTGTTTCAGAAATATTAATCCGCTCCACCAACCATACTGTAGAGTTGTTAAAGATGGAGCTTGAAATCCAGTTAAATGAATTGGATGAGCAATGGCATTTTGCTTCCTTGGAACGTATTTTTATTGAAAACAGAATATATAGAGATATTGAGGAACAGGCTACTTGGGAAGGTGTAATTAAAGCGATTGATGAAGGTTTACAACCGCACATAAAACATTTAAAACGCCCCATTACCGAAGAAGATATTGTGCGTTTGACAGAAATTCGCATCAAAAAAATATCAAAATTTGATATTGACAAAGCCAAACAATTTATAGAAAGTTTGGAAGAAAAAATTGCCGAAGTCAAAAAGCATTTGGCCAATATCATAGAATTTGCCATTGACTATTTTAAAAACCTAAAACTAAAATACGGAAAAGGAAAAGAACGTTTGACAGAAATTCGTTTGTTCGACGATATTATTGCCACAAAAGTGGTGATGCGGAACACGAAATTGTATGTAAACAAAGAAGAAGGTTTTGTGGGAACTTCCCTTAAAAAAGATGAATATGTTGATGATTGCGCCGATATTGATGATGTGATTGTTTTTAGGAGAGACGGCGTGATGTTGGTTACAAAAGTTGATGCAAAAACGTTTGTGGGAAAAGACATTATTCATGTGGCGGTATTTAAAAAGAACGATACGCGGACCGTTTACAATATGATTTACAGAGACGGGAAAAACGGGCCAAGTTATATAAAACGATTCAATGTTGTCGGAGTTACGCGCGATAAAGAATATGATTTATCAGCGGGAAATAAGGGATCTCAGGTGCTTTATTTTACGGAGAATCCGAATGGAGAAGCCGAAACAATCACCATTAATTTGCGCGCTGCAGGAAGTATTAAAAAATTAAAATGGGATATTGATTTTTCCGACTTGGCCATAAAAGGCAGAAGTTCCAGGGGAAATATCGTCACAAAACACGCCATCAGAAAAATTGATTTAAAATCGGAAGGCGTTTCCACCTTGAAACCTCGAAAAATATGGTTTGATGAAACCGTGCAACGCTTAAATGTTGATAAAAGAGGGGAATTGTTGGGCGAATTTAAGCCAGAGGACCGATTGCTGATTATCAACCAGAAAGGAATCATTAAAACCATCAAACCTGAGCTTTCCACACATTTTGAAAGTGATATGATTGTGCTGGAGAAATGGGTTCCGGAAAAACCGATTTCTGTGATTTATTATGATGGCGACAAGGAAAAATACTTTGTGAAACGATTTATGATCGACAATCCGAATAAGGAAGAACTCTTTATTTCTGAGCATCCAAAATCGCAACTTGAAATTGTTGCCACAGATTACCGGCCAATGGAAGAAGTGCAGTTTTAAAAAAGAAATATAGAACCTATCCTTTTAA
>JACUUQ010000057.1 GCA_014859175.1 Lutibacter sp.
TGGGAAGCTTTTTTGGCGTCTTCACCAAAGGTTTCGTAAAAATCGCCTACCCTAAATAACAACATGGCATCGGGATATTTGGTCTTGATGGCATTGTATTGTTTCATTAAGGGAGATACTTTCTCGATTTTTGGCGTCAATTTTTTAAGAATTTACGTTAGTTTTGCGAAGTTACATTTTAATTGAAAGATTCTACGTTTCAACAAATAAAAAAAACAATGCGTAAACTAAAAAACAGTGAATTGGAACGATTGGATGTTGAAGCGTTCAAGAAAACCGAAAAAATTCCGCTGATTGTTGTGCTCGACAATATCAGAAGCTTGAACAATATTGGATCGGTTTTTAGGACAAGCGATGCTTTTTTGATTGAGAAAATTTATTTGTGCGGCATCACGGCAAAACCGCCGCATAAGGACATTCATAAAACCGCTTTGGGCGCCACGGAATCTGTGGATTGGGAATATGCTGAAGACACGCTTGCGTTGATTGAAAAATTAAAGGCTTCAAAAATTAAAATACTGGCGATTGAACAAGCTGAAAACAGCACGATGCTCCAAGATTTTACGATTGAATCCAACCAGAAATATGCGGTGGTTTTTGGAAATGAGGTAAAAGGCGTTCAGCAAAAAGTGGTTTCTGCGTCGGATTACTGCATTGAAATTCCGCAATTTGGCACCAAACATTCGCTGAATATTTCTGTAAGTGCGGGCGTAGTGCTTTGGGATTTGTTTAAGAAATTCAGGTTTTAGTGGTTGGTATTTTTGATATAGTTTTTTATGCCGAAAACTTAAACGCAACGAACGCAAAGAAAAAACGCAAGGCGCGCAATTTTTTTGATCTAAGTTATTTAAGCATCGATAAATCGTAAATTAAAAATCCCATATTGTAGATCAACTTGCATTAAAGATTGCCCTTCGGCTGTACTTCGACTAAGCTCAGCAACCATGCTCTGGGTAAACTTATTGTTTGAGCTCTCCCGATTTTTCGGGAAGCGAGCGCGGAAAGCCTGACACGCCAGCTGGCGGGGAATGCCCAAATAAATTAAAATCCTAAAATCACTTTTGCAATCAGAAAATAGATTAAAATTCCGAAAATATCGTTGCTTGTGGTGATAAATGGTCCTGTTGCCAATGCAGGATCGATGCCTCTTTTGTCTAATATTATTGGGACAAAAGTGCCGATTATGGAGGCGATTACGATTACCGAAACCAAAGAAATGGCAACTGTAAGTCCTACTTTGATGTCGAATCCCAGAAAAAACATACCGGCGGTCATTAATAGCGCCGCAAGCACCAAGCCGTTTAACAAGCTTAATGAAACTTCTTTGACCAATCTTTTCCACCAGGAACCTCTTAAACTGTCGTTTGCCAAACCTTGGAGGACGATTGCTGAAGATTGTACGCCAACGTTTCCTGCCATTGCGGCAATTAAAGGGGTAAAAAAGAAGAGCTCTTTGTATTTTACCATCGCGCCCGAAAAGCCGCCCAAAACTGACACGCTCACAAATCCGCCAAATAGCGCTAAAATTAGCCAAGGCAAACGCGCTTTTGTCAATTCCCAAATAGAATCATCGGCCTCAACATCCTGCGAAATCCCTGCAGCCATTTGGTAATCTCTTTCGGCTTCCTCTTTTATAACGTCAACAATGTCATCAATGGTGATTCTTCCCACCAAACGGCCTGCTTTATCCACAACCGGAATGGCTTCTAAATCGTATTTTTGCATAATTCTTGCCACATCTTCCGCTTTGTCATCAACGTGCACAAAATCCACTTTTTTGATAAAAACCTCTTTAATGGCTGTTCTTGTTGAGGTTGTCAATAAATCTTTTAAAGACAAGCGTCCTTTTAAAATATCATGGTCATCAACCACATAAATTGAATGTACCCGTGAAACTTCCTCTGCCTGGGCACGCATTTCTTTAACGCACTTAAGAACGTTCCAATTTTCGTTGACTTTGATTAACTCTTTTGCCATTAAACCGCCTGCAGAATTTTCATCGTATCGCAAAAGATCCCGAATGTCTTTGGCGTGCTCTTCATCTTCAATATGGGAAATTACTTCTTCTTGTTGCTTGTCTGTAAGTTCAGAAATAATATCGGCAGCGTCATCGGTATCCAATTCCGAAATTTCTTCCGCAATTTCTTTGGATGAAAGTCCGCCCAATATTTTTTCACGGGTATCCTCATCCAATTCGGCAATGACATCAGAAGTTACATCGCTGTCAAGTAATTTAATTAAATAGATGCCTTCCTCAACGGTTAAGTCTTCAATAATTTCAGCAATATCGGCATAATGTACCTCTGCCAAAAGTTTTAAAATCGACTCATTGTTGCCGTCAGCAATTAATTCCTGAATTTCTTGGATATACCCTTTTGTTAATTCAAACGACATCATTTTCTATTTTAGCGGTAAGACTTATAAATTCTTGCACGGACAATTGTTCCGGACGTTTGGCAAAGATAGGGTCTTCTCTTAGATTATCGGATAAATTGAGTGTTTTTAAACTGTTGCGCATGGTTTTTCTGCGCTGGTTGAATGCGGTTTTAACAACGGTATAGAACAATTTTTCGTTAACTGGCAAGGTGAAATTTTCTTTTCTGGTAAGGCGAATTACGCCAGAATCCACTTTTGGCGGCGGATTAAAAACGGTGGGCGGCACCGTAAATAAATATTCAACATCATAAAATGCCTGAGTTAACACGGATAAAATTCCGTACACTTTGCTGCCTTCTTTTTCAGCGATGCGTTGGGCGACTTCTTTTTGAAACATACCGGAAAATTCAGGGATTTGATGCCTGTTCTCCAGTGTTTTGAATACAATTTGCGTTGAAATGTTATAGGGAAAATTGCCTATAATCGCCACTTGTTCCTCACCAAAATAATCGGATAGGTTAATTTTTAGAAAGTCTTTGGAGATAATTCTGTCGGCCAGGTTTAAATAGTGGTTTTTTAAATATTCTACTGATTCTGTATCGATTTCAATAACGTGTACAACCAAATCCTTTTTAAGGATATACTTGGTTAAAACACCCATTCCCGGACCAATTTCCAGCACATTTTTATAGCCTTTTTCCGTTAGGCTGTCGGCAATTTGCTGCGCGATTTGCTCGTCTTTCAAAAAATGTTGTCCAAGGTGTTTTTTTGCTCTGACACTCATAAAGTCTTAGTTTTTTATGCTCATGCTAAATTGCTCGCTTATTATTTTCAATTCGGTTCTGAAAGCAACAAATTTACCATTAAAAAGCTTCATTGCCTCATTGCGCAACCTGTCGGCATCATCTTTATAATAATCTTGCAGCGTAGCCAAACTGTCTGTGGTATATTGCACAGAATACGTAGTGCCGCCCATTTCTTCCTCAATCATCACTTGGGTCATTTTCGCGTGGATGAATTTTCCGGTTGAAAGCATTGCGGGAATGTGTTTTTCTTTCATCCATTGAAGCCATTGGTCGTGAACGGATTCATCTATATTGGTGGTAACGTTGTATATGTACATATTAAAAGTTAAAAGTTAAAAGTAGGGACAGGTCGCGACCTGTCCGTTCAAAAGTTAAATATTAGATATTAAAAGCTTAAAGTTTTTTGCAAATATTAATATAATTTCAAATCAAACTCCCTTTCCTTCGGAAATAATTGGGGATGGGATTATGTTAAAGATAGATATATTACTCATTCAAAATTCAAAATACATCATTCAAAATTCCTATTTTCATTGCTTTTTTAACTTCGGACTTCCGTCTCCCGACTTCTGGCTAAATCCTAATTCACCTCATCTCCCCGCAGTTTCCTAAATTTTTTCCGGGCATCAACCACATAAATGCTGGAAGGATAGTTAAAAATAATTTTTTGATAGTATTCTTTTGCTTTATCAGGATTATTTAATTTGTTCAAATACAACTCGGCCAAATAATAATGGGCGTCATCGGCCAAAATATCTTCTTTATTTAGGCTGATAATTTGCAGGTAATTGTTTTCCGCATTGGCAAACTGGTTTATTTTTTCAAACAATTGCGCCTGTTTAAACAGCGCTTCATCTTCAATGGGATGGCCTTTGTAGGCATTTAAAACAACTTGTAAAGTATCAATGGCTTGCTGATTTTTGTTTTGAAAAGACAGCAAATCGGCAACGGCATATTTTTTCAGGGCTATTTTTAAACTATCTTTAACGGCATTGTCTGTAATGAGCAAATTCAACGCCAAAGCATCGTTGGCGATCAATTGCGACGTGGAGTTTTTCAATACGCTGAGTTGCGATTGCGCCCATTCAAAATCGCCTTTAAAATAGGATGTTTGCGCAATTTTAAACCGCGCTGTTTGTCCGATGGGTTGATTTTTCAAGTCGTTTTGAACTTGGGTGTAATAAATTAACGCGCTGCTAAATTTGTTCTCGAACACCAAAATATCGGCCAATTTTGTTTTTAAATACCCTTTTTGAAATTCGTTTACGGGCAATTTCAGCGCATCTTTCAACACCAAAATTGCTTGTTCCGATTCATTTTTTTTGAAGGATAGAAATTCCGCATAAATGGCTTGGATATTTAATGTGGCCAAATTTTTCCCATACTGTTTAAACAATTGCTTAAATTGTGCTTCAACAGTATCCACAGGTGCATTTGTCTTCATGTTCACTTCAAGCAAATACAGTTTTGCAAGCAATTCAGTTTCTAAATTTGGCGAATTTTCCAGCACATAGTTGAAACAGTTTTTTGTGGCTTCAAAATCGTTGTTTTCAAAAGTGATTTTTCCTAGGGCCAACACGCCGTTTAAATTGCCCACATTTCTTTTGTGCAGCGCTTTTTCCTGGATAAGTGCTTTATCGTATTCTTTTTGTTGGATAAAAAGCCAGCTCAACAATTCATTCCAGCTCTTATTCGGATTGTTTTGCGAGCGTTTTAACAGGAGTTTTCTCAGTAAAATATTGGATTCACTTTCAGCATCCTCCGTAATAAATCTTCCGATATAACTTTTCGCAACCGATTCGTAATTTTCATTTGTTTCAATCAGGTCCAGATAGGTGTTGAACATATTTTCAATTTCCCCTTTTTCACTGTAAATTAATGCGATTTGAAAGTTGTAATTGGCATTCGGATTCATAGCCATCGCTTTTTTGTAGGCAAGCAGGGCATAGTCCAACAGGAAATTGTCGTGAAAAGTTTTGGCGACCACATAACCCAATGCCGGCGATTTATCTATTGAAAGCAAGGCTTTTTCATAATATGGAGCGGCTTTGTCGGGAAAATTTTGCAATTGCTCGTTGTAGCCTAATTCCACATACAAATACTCCTGATTTGGATAGCTTTTTAATTGTTTCACCACAATTTGAGTCACTTCTTCAAATTTTTCTAATTGTTGATAGCAGTCAATCAAAGTGTTTAAATAAATGGCGTTATAAGGATTTTTTTCAAACAGCGTTTTGTACAACGAAGCCGCTTTTTCATAGTCGCCATTCCTAAAATACTGTTGCGCCAATTGCGGTTCCTGCGCATAAATTTGCAGGAAAAAACAAGAGAAAAATAGGATTAAGGTGTTGCGCATGAGGTGCTTTTTACATTTTTCAAAGATAACCAATCAAGTGTTAAAGTTTTAATAAATAAAGGGGTTTTCTGAATTGCGCTGTTACAATTTTGCGTGTAAAAAGTCTTTTTGAAAAGAATCCTTTAAATTTTAGGTGATGACAACAATATTAGAAAATTACGAAACCAAAAAGAATAACGCATTAAATTTTATGAAAAACGGACAATTGAATGCTTATTTTGAAGCATTGGTTGAAATGAACAATTACAAAAAATTACGATACACGGTTTGCGCTAATTAATGAATTCAAATCCACAATATGGCACCAAAGCATCGGGAATTTTAATTCCTTCGGGTGTTTGGCAATTTTCCAATAAGCCGGCCAAAACACGTGGCAAGGCCAACGAACTTCCGTTGAGCGTATGCGCCAGTTCGGTTTTTCCTTCCTTGTTTTTAAATCGTAATTTCAATCTGTTTGCCTGAAATGTCTCAAAATTTGACACAGAACTAATTTCCAGCCAACGATCTTGCGCTGTAGAAAACACCTCGAAATCATAGGTTAACGCCGAGGTAAATCCCATATCTCCGCCGCACAAACGCAATATTCTGTATGGTAATTTCAATTCCTGCAAAATTCCTTTTACGTGATTTACCATTAACTCCAAAGCCGCATAAGAATTTGACGGATGTTCAATTCGCACGATTTCTACTTTGTCAAATTGGTGCAAACGGTTCAATCCACGAACGTGCGCGCCGTAAGAGCCGGCTTCTCTTCTGAAACAAGGGGTATAGGCCGTGTTGCAAATAGGAAAATCGGTTTCTTTTAAAATAACGTCTCGGTAAATATTGGTAACTGGAACTTCGGCAGTCGGAATTAAATACAAATTATCGGTGGCATCGTGGTACATTTGCCCTTCTTTATCCGGCAATTGTCCGGTACCAAATCCCGATGCTTCATTCACCAAATGCGGCACCTGAACTTCATCGTAACCGGCAGCGGTATTTTTATCCAAAAAATAGTTGATCAGTGCGCGTTGCAATTTTGCGCCTTTTCCCTTATAAACGGGAAAACCTGCGCCGGTAATTTTATTGCCCAGCTCAAAATCGATAATGTCGTATTTTTTTGCCAATTCCCAATGTGGCAAGGCGCCTTCGTGCAATTTAGGGATTTCTCCTTCCTGAAAAATGTTTAGGTTGTCTTCTGCGGAAGTGCCAACAGGCACAATTTCATTGGGGATATTTGGAATTAAGTATAACAATTCCTGTAATTCGGTTGCTTTTTGCTGAAGATTTTCGCTTAATGCTTTCGATTTATCTTTTAACTGAATGGTTTTTTGCTTTAAAATAGCGGCTTTTTGCGTTTCGCCCTGTTTAAACAAGTCGCCAATATCTTTGGAAAGCTTGTTCGATTCGGCTAAAATTGCGTCCAGTTCTGTTTGTATCGCCCTTCTTTCTTCATCAGCCAAAATGGTTTTATCCACCATTTCTTCGGCATTTTTAAAATTTCTTTTTGCCAAACCTTTTAAAACAGTTTCCCTGTTTTCTCTAATAAACGCTACTTGTAACATGGGTTTTATCCTTTAATTAAAAGGCAAATTTAGCAAATTGCGGTTAAAGGATGTTAATTAGTTGCCGTTGATTTTATAGAAACTGTTTCGTTTATTGTTGAAATGATTTGCGGCACTTCATCAATCTTGAAATTGAAGTCTATTTTGAAGGATTTTTTGGTAGATTTTGTGATGTTGTATTCGCCGTTTTTTATCGGATAATAACCCGTTTGTCCTTTGCAAAAGCACAAACGGCCAAAGTGCAGTTTTGCATCCTTAAGGGTTTTGTCAGTGAACGTTTTTGGTGAAATTATAGAATCTAATTCGGCAAAAATAACTTCCGTATAATTACTGTCTTGGGTATTTGGAATCTGTTTTCTGGTGTAAATAAATTTAAAAATCGTTTTATTTCCTTCAGAAATCACGGGATATAAATTGCCGAATTCGTCCTTTTTAAATTCCAACGCGGTGTTTGGCAGCAATTCAATGGTGCAGTCGCCGTTTTCCGGACAATTTAAAGTATTCACCAAAATGGCTTCATTTACAACAAAAGTAGATTTGCACGAAACAATCATTAAAAACAGCAGTGGCAATAGATTTTTCATCTGTTTATTTTTTATTTTTTATTGGTACAGCTGCTGTTCGCCATGAATCATTTCTGTGTGTATCAAAATTTGTTATGGCTCGTTTCATTTGTGTAATTTAAGGTTTTTAAAGCTCAAATAGCGTACCGTTTATAATTTCCAATGATTTTTGCTTGTCTGCCAGCAACTGATTTTTTAGGGCTGAAACAGAGTCAAATTTTTGTTCGTCGCGTAAAAATTTCAGCACGTCAATTTGAATTTTTTTGCCGTATAAATCTTTGTTGAAGTCGAAAAAATGTATTTCTATGGTTTGGGTTTTTCCTTTTACCGTTGGGTTGTAGCCGATATTCATCATACCGTAAACGGTTTGGTTTTCTATCTCAGATTTAACGATGTAAGAGCCGGTTTTTGGCAATAATTTATAAGTTTCTTTTATTGACAGATTTGCGGTTGGGAAACCAATTTTTTCACCAAGATTTTTGCCTTTCACCACTTCGCCGGTCAGCATAAAATAATAGCCCAAATAGCGGTTTGCTTCTTCAATATTGCCAAGCTCAATGGCTTTTCTGATTTTTGTTGAACTGATGGTGATGTGGTCAATTTCTTGTTGGGAAATTTTAGTCACATCAAAACCAAAAATCTTTCCGTATTCAGTAAGTTGGTCAAAATTTCCTTCCCTGTCTTTACCGAAACGATGGTCGTAACCAATAATAAGGTTGGAAATTTGTAAATGGTCAACCAACACGTTTTTTACAAAATCCAAGGCTGTTTTTTTGGCAAAATCCTTTGTAAACTCTTGAATCACCAATATATCCAATCCTGTTTTTTCTAATAATTTTATCCGTTCATCAATAGTATTGATCAATTTAATATCGGCATTTTTATCCAAAACAATTCTGGGATGCGGAAAAAAGGTCAATAAAACAGAAGATGAGCCACTTTTTTTTGCAGTTGAAATAAGGTTTGACAATACTTTTTTGTGGCCAAGATGCACGCCATCAAAGGTGCCAATGGTCACAAATGAGTTGTTTTTTGAGGTATAGTCAGATAAATCGCTATAAATTTTCAAAATTGAAAACAGGTTTGGTTATAAGGTTTACAAAAATACTTTAATTAATTAAAATGCGATTGCTAAGCGTAATTAATTTGGTATTATAATTGTGCACAATAGATTATCATTCTATATTTGTGAATTGGGCACCTGGCTTTGTCAAAATATTTTATGAAGTTAGCGTAAATGAATCATTAAGCGATGGCAGATTGTATTCGATTGCCAGCTGGCCTTTTAAAAAATAATGCTAAGTTCTATTTAAAACAGCTTATGCGTTAGGGATTACTTCACCTATTATTTATTTTTTATAGGAGTTCAGTGAACCATGTTTGAAGTTAAAATTTTTTTTGATTCGCTGGTAGGCGAATTAAAAAAGATTGTAACCTAAAGCCCGACCCGCCAGCTGTCGGGAACGCCCAAAACATATAGATAAAAATTGCTGTACTTATAAGTATTAAGCTAAAAATTATAACTCCAAATGAGAAAATATTATAAAAAACAATTTCTTTTAACACTTTCTTTATGTCTTGTATTTTTTGCTGTTTCAGCGCAAAATTCCGATGAATTATGGTCTAAAAGAACTGGTTTTGAAAAAAGCACCGCTAAAAAATTAAGCAGAAAATCGATTCCTAATAAATTTGAAAGCTACGAGCTGAATTTGAACCAACTTAAAAGCAAATTGAGCAA
This sequence comes from Lutibacter sp., assembly GCA_014859175.1. GTDB lineage: Bacteria > Bacteroidota > Bacteroidia > Flavobacteriales > Flavobacteriaceae > Lutibacter. Next base: position 9,387 of record JACUUQ010000057.1, read on the forward strand.
TGCGCCAAAAAGAAAAGAAAATATAGAAAAATCGAGTACCGTTTTAAGTTTTCCGAATGAAAAAGGGGTATTGGAAAAATACCAAATATTTGAAGCTTCCGTAATGGATGAAAACCTTCAAAAAAAATATCCGAATATCAGGTCTTATGTTGGAAAAGGAATTGACAATCCGGGATCCGTTATAAGGTTCAGCGTAACGCCACAAGGATTGCATGCCATGGTGATGCGAAATGTCGAAGGAAACATTTACATTGACCCGACTACTGAAAATGGCGATTCTTATATGGTTTATTCAAGTAAAAATTTGCCTTCTGCATCACCTTTTGAATGTAAATTTGATGAGGTAAACACTACACAAAAAACCAGCGCAACAACCACTGCTGCGAAAGCTGAAAATGCCAACGACGGAAAGTTAAGGACTTTTAGGCTGGCTGTTGCCACCACCGGCGAATATTCACAATTTCATTTAAATAGACAAAATATCAGTCCTTCGGCTACAGATGCGGTAAAAAAAGCAGCAGTTTTATCGGCAATTGTTACCACAATGACAAGGGTAAACGGGATTTATGAAAGAGATGTTTCATTAACAATGCAGTTGGTTGCCAACAATACCGCCATTATTTTTTTGGATGCCGATACAGATGGTTTGTCGAATGACAATCCAGATAATATTTTGCTTGATGAGAGCCAAACGGTTATTGATGCAAATATAGGTAACGCAAATTATGATATTGGCCATACTTTTAGCACTGGCGGCGGTGGCGTGGCACAACTAAATTCGCCTTGCAATACAGGACGGAAAGCCAAAGGAATTACAGGTTTGAACAGGCCGGTTGGCGATCCCTTTGACATAGATTTTGTTTCCCATGAAATGGGTCATCAATATGGTGCACACCACACTTTTAATGGAGAAACAGGGGGTTGCGGAGGCAACAAAAATTCCGGAACAGCAGTAGAGCCGGGAAGCGGGTCGACCATTATGTCTTATGCAGGGATTTGTTCCCCTTATAACGTACAAAATGACGCCGACGCTTATTTTCATTTGGTGAGCATTCGGGAAATGTGGTCGAATATTACAACAGGAAGCAGTACTTGTGCCGTTTTATCCAACACAGGAAACACTGCGCCAGTTATAAATGATCTGTTAAATTATACCATTCCAAAATCAACGCCTTTTATATTAACCGCCAATGCAACTGACAGTAACGGAGATCATTTAACCTATACTTGGGAGCAATTGGATACAGAAATTACCTCATATCCATTGGTTTCAACCGCTACTGGCGGACCAGCTTTCAGGTCAATTCTGCCCAGCAATTCTTCAAGTCGTTATTTTCCAAATCAAACCACTGTAAATGCAGGGAATTTGTCAAATACATGGGAAGTGTTGCCTTCTGTTAGCCGAACCATGAAATTTGGCGTTAACGTGAGAGACAATCGTGTCGGCGGCGGACAAACGGCAAGCAAGGAAACTGTTATTACTTTTGCCGGCGGAGCGGGACCATTTAAAGTTACTTCCCAGTCGGCTGCTGTTACTTGGAGCGCAGGAACTTCGCAAACAATTACCTGGGATGTTGCCAATACAAACTCGGCTCCCGTAAATTGTTCTTTTGTAAATATTCGTTTGTCTTTAGATGGAGGTTTAACTTTCCCTCTGCTGCTGGCTTCAAATACATCTAATGACGGGTTACATGAAATTGTTGTCCCAAATAAAGCGACCACTAAAGCTCGGATTAAAGTTGAAAGCGCCGGGAATATTTTTTATTCGGTAAACACTAAAAATATTACGGTGCAAACATCAGAATTTATTATGAATTTTGATGAATTTTCACAAAATGTTTGTGTTCCAAACAGCGCTACGTTCAATTTTACCTACAATACTTTTTTAGACTTTAACGAAGTTACAACTTTTACTGCCGCAGGACATCCTGTCGGCTCAACAATTACTTTTAATCCGGCAACGGCAACCGCCAACAACACCAATGTTCGAGTTACCATTAGCGGAATTTCCGTTGTGGGAAATTATGACATCTCCATCAAAGGAACAGCTGCCTCCGCGAATAAAACAACAAATATTAATTTAGGGGCTTATAGCGAAACGGTTGCGGCACCAACCCTGGTTTCGCCCATTAACAATGCAATTGATGTGTTAAAACCATTTATTTTAGATTGGAATGATGACATAAATGCAACAAATTACACGGTTCAAATTGCCGAAAATTCCAATTTTGGTCCTATATTAGAATCTGAAAATGTAAATGTAAGCGCTTATTCTCCCCAAAACTTACAGCCTAAAACAACTTATTTTTGGCGGGTTAAATCTATAAATGATTGTGGGGAAAGTGTTTTTTCAAACATATTTAATTTTACAACTGAAAATGATGTTTGTGACACGAACGTTGCCATTGATATTCCAAAAAATATTCCCGACAATAATGCCACAGGCGTTTCTTCAACCATTGCCATTTCCACCAATAAAATTATTAGGGATGTAAAAGTTACCGTAAATATTACACATGAATGGGTGGGCGATTTAGACCTGACTTTAATTAGTCCAAGCGGAAGGCAAGTATTGTTATCTGCCAATAATGGAGATGAGGGAACGGGTTATATCAATACGGTTTTTGATGATGGTGCTTTAAACTCAATTAGCGCGGGAATAGCTCCGTTTACCGGTTCTTTCCGGCCAGAAGGGAGTTTGTCAAATTTTTATGATGAAGAATCTTTGGGAATTTGGACTTTAAAAGCAGTAGATTCAGGGCCTGTGGATATTGGAACAATCAATGGCTGGAGTCTTGAAATTTGTGGGGTGCCTAAAATTAACCCTAACGACCTTGACAATGATGGCGTGATGAATGATGTTGATCAATGCCCTAATACCACACCAGGTTCATTGGTAGATGCAGCAGGTTGCTTTACATTGCCGGCCAACAATTTTACTATTGAAGTAATTAGTGAAACCTGCCCAGATAAAAACAACGGACAAATTAAAATTACGGCAGTATCCGCATTAAATTATACCACCACAATTAATGGTGCAAGTTATAATTTTACAAATGCAACTCCTGTTTCAACACCAGCAAATTTGCCCCCTGGAACATATAATTTCTGTGTTGGGGTAATTGGGCAAACCTATCAGCAATGTTTTACCATTCAAATTGCTGCAGGAACAACCGTTTCCGCAAAATCAAGCGTAACATCAGGCAAAGTCTCTGTTGAAATTGAAGAAGGCACAGCGCCATTTACGGTGTATGTTAACGGACTTGAACAGTTTGAAACAAGTGCGCCACTGTTTTCTGTTGACGTAAAAAACGGCGATTTGCTAGAGGTTAAAACAGCCAAATCTTGCGAAGGCGTATTCTCAAAAAATATTGAAATATTCAATGAAGTTATTGCTTATCCGAATCCTACCCAAGGTCTTTTTGAAATTGCGATTCCAACAGCACAAACCGAAGTGGTGATTGAATTATATACCATAAATTCACAACTGATTTCAACAAAAAAATATCCGGTTGTTTACGGAAAAGTCCAGTTAAGTTTGGAGAACAAACCTACAGGATTGTATTTCGCCAAAGTGAATTTAGACCAACCAGTGACTCTGAAAATTATAAAACAATAATCCCGATGAAGAAAAATATTTTGATTATTTGAGTCTGCTCTGAAAAGCTACTTTTGCTAAAAATTAGTTTTTTTACTATGGTAGATTATTAATTTTCAGCAACTTCTCCCTTTAGGGTAGGGGTAAAAAGTTGTTGAAAATTGAATATCGGAGTTATCGGAGTTGATTCATTAGTTCGAATTTTATAACCTACTAATAATAGGAATGTCTATTTTATTATTGAAATATTCGATAAGTTTGTAGTGCTAAAATTCTTGTAAACAAAAACCTTAAAATTTGTGAAAAAATTACTTACTTATTTGTTTCCGTTACTATTGCTATTTGTTGTCCCATTTTACGGACAAATTCAACCTTATTATAACGGTTTAGATTTAACAAAAACAGGGAATGATTTATTTTTAGAGTTATCAACCCGTTTGGCTGCAACGCATACCGGGATTCCTTACACAAGTAGTTCTACTACAGATGTTTGGGATGCGTGTAAATTGGCAGATGAAGACCCCGATAATCCCAACAATGTGCTGTTAATTTATGGGTACAATGATACCGATGGTAATTTTTCAACAGACAGAACAAGGTTAAAAACCGAAACAGCAGGTTCAAACTACATTATAGGAAAATGGAACAGGGAACACGTTTTTGTAAGATCATTGGCAAAGCCTGCTTTAAGTATTTCTGAACCTGGTCCAGGTACAGATGTTCATAATTTACGTCCTTCAGACCAAGACAGAAATTCAGAAAGAGGTAACAATAAATTTACAGACGGAAGTGGCAATTCACACATAGTTGCAACAAATGGTGGCTGGTATCCCGGTGATGATTGGAAAGGGGATGTTGCGCGAATAGTGATGTATATGTACACGCGGTATCACGGCACTGGAACTCAAATTTCTGAAACAAATTGTTTGCCTGTCAATGTGGGCTTTGGAACAACTTTAACGGTTGATCCCAATATGATTGAGCTTTTTTTAAAATGGAATGTTGAAGATCCTGTTTCTACATTTGAAGCAAATAGAAATGAACTGCTTTACGGAATTCAAAATAACAGAAATCCATTTATTGACAATCCTTATTTAGCAACCGTTATTTGGGGAGGTTTGGAAGCTGAAGACAAATGGTGGTCTAATGGTTCTTCAGATACAGAATCGCCAACAGCCCCAACAAATTTAATAGCGTCAAATATTGCCATTAAATCTTTTGATTTAAGTTGGGATGCTTCCACAGATGATACCGGAGTATATGATTATTTAGTGTATTTAAATGGTGTTTATTTAAAATCAACCAACACAACTTCAACTTCAATCACAAATTTAAGTCCGAATACAAATTATCAAGTTACAGTTAAAGCGCGTGATGTTGCATCTAATTTTTCTGAATTTAGTGCAGTGCTTAATGTAACCACATTGGTTGGCCCTAAAATTTTATTGGAAGAATTTTTTGAAGATTGTGATAATGTAAAATTCTTTGCCTTTAATGAAGCCAGTGACAAAAATTGGTTATGCACGCCTCAATTCGGACAAAATAATTCGGGTTCTTATGGCATAAATGGTTATCAGGAAAATGTTTTGAGCAAAGACTGGCTGATAACCGAAAACCCTATTGATTTTGATGCCCAAACTGGTGAAAAATTAAGTTTTTATACTGATGCCGCTTTTGGAACCAGTAGATTGGAATTGGTATATTCCACTGATTATGAGGGTTCAGGAAATCCTAGTAATTTTGAATGGATTCCCGTTCCAAACTTGACCATTCCAATTCATCCCAATGGAACTTCAACAGAAGTAGTCTTTACTTTTACAGATATAGATGTTTCGTCTATTACAGGCATCGTTTATTTGGCGTTTAAATATTATTCAAATGGCGTTCCAACTCGTTGGACGGTTGACAGTTTTGAATTGGTTGCGGATGCTGACAATCCAGACACTGATGCAGATGGTATTTTTGACTCTGCAGACAATTGTTTAACTGTTGCAAATCCGGACCAAGCCGATGTTGATGGCGATGGCGTTGGCGATGTTTGCGATTTATGTTCAAACACCCCAACAGGAGAATTGGTAAATACAAACGGTTGTTCCCAAAGCCAAATTGACGACGACAATGATGGCGTTATGAACAGTACAGATTTATGTGCAAACACACCAACGGGCGAAGCGGTAGATGCAAACGGCTGTTCAAACGGACAATTGGATGATGATAATGATGGCGTTCAGAATAGTCTTGATTTATGTGCTGATACGCCAACCGGAGAAACAGTAAATGCCAATGGTTGTTCCCAAAGCCAAATTGATGACGACAATGACGGCGTTATGAACAGTACAGATTTATGCGCAAACACACCAACGGGCGAAACGGTAAATGCAAATGGCTGCTCAAACGGACAATTGGATGATGATAATGATGGCATTCAGAATAGTCTTGATTTATGTGCTGATACGCCAACCGGAGAAACAGTAAATGCCAATGGTTGTTCCCAAAGCCAAATTGATGACGACAATGACGGCGTTATGAACAGTACAGATTTATGCGCAAACACACCAACTGGAGAAACGGTGAATAATGATGGCTGTTCTCCAAGTCAATTGGACGATGACAACGATGGGATAAAGAACGACAAAGATCAATGCCCAAATACAACCCCGGGTTCATTGGTAGATGCTTTAGGATGTTTTATGTTGCCAAACAATAATTTTTCCATCGAAGTAACCAGTGAAACCTGCCCAAATAAAGACAACGGAAAAATCTCAATTTCAG
>JACUUQ010000288.1 GCA_014859175.1 Lutibacter sp.
AAACAGATAAATTCTTCCACAAAATTACCTTGCGATACTTATAATAACGATGTATCTTTACCATTTGGACTGGTGTTCTTCATTACAATAAATTATGTGGTAATAATTATTTAATTTAATGAATATCAGTCTTTTATTCAAATTTTTTGTTATTTATTTTGTTGATTTATAATGAAATATATTTCTTGTCATTTACGAACTTAAAAAACCGAGGTAGAATCACCATGAAAAATAAATCAATCTATTTAACTGCAAGCATATTTATCCTTATTGGGCTTTTGTCTTGTAAAAATGAAACCAAAAAACCTACTGAAATAATAACGATGGAGACCACTTATCAGGCTAAAGATTTTGACACTTCAAAGTTTGATGCAAAGATTGATTCATTGATTTCACAAATGACCATCGAAGAGAAAATAGGGATGCTTCATGGCAACAGTATGTTCACCACCGGTGGCGTGGAACGTTTGGGCATACCCGAATTAAAAATGGCAGATGGCCCTTTGGGAGTTCGTGAAGAAATTTCTCGAGACAATTGGGCTCCTGTAGGGTTAGATAACGATTTTGCCACCTATTATCCAGCCGGTGGTGGTTTAGCAGCCACTTGGAATACAGATTTAGCCTATTTGTTTGGAAATAGTGTTGGTCAGGAAATGCGTGCCAGAGGGAAGGATATGTTGCTTTCGCCAGCCATTAACATTATAAGATCGCCGCTTGGAGGCAGAACTTATGAATACTTTACCGAAGATCCGTTCTTAAACAAAAAAATATCGGTTCCATTTATTGTTGGGCTACAAGATAATGACGTAATGGCTTGCGTAAAACACTTTGCCGTAAACAATCAGGAAACCAACCGCGGCACTGTAGATGTTCAGGTAGATGAACGTACCTTACGGGAAATATATCTTCCTGCCTACAAAGCAGCAGTTACGGAAGCCAATGCTTACAGTTTAATGGGGGCTTACAATAAATTCAGAGGTGATTATTTATGTGAAAATGATTATATGCTGAATAAAATATTACGTGATGAATGGGGCTTTAAAGGGATTGTTGTTTCAGATTGGGCAGCGGTTCATTCTACAGTAAAAACCTTAGAAAACGGTTTGGATATTGAGATGGGCACACCAAAACCATTCAATGAATTTTTCTTGGCTGACGCGCTAATTGCTGCTGCTAAAGAAGGAAAAATTTCAGAAGAAGAAATTAATAAGCACGTAAAACGCATTTTAAGCGTATTATTTCAGGTAAAAGCAATCAATGGAGAAGGGCGTGTTGAAGGCAGTATTGCAACCGAAGAACATTACCGGGATGCTTACAAAATTGCATCAGAATCTGTTGTGTTATTGAAAAACGATAAAAACCTGTTACCCATTAAAACCGGAAATATAAAATCAATTGCGGTTATCGGGAATAATGCAACCAAGAAAAATGCTTTAGGCGGATTTGGTGCCGGTGTTAAAACCAAAAGAGAGGTTACACCCTTAGAAGGGCTAAAAAACAGACTGCCAGAGGGAATTCAAATTAATTACGCTGAAGGATATCTTGAACGCTATGCCAACAACGAAAAAATTAAATTGGGAGACATCACTTTAGACGGCCCTGTAACTATTGATAAATTAGAACCTGCAATGCTTGAAGAAGCTATTAATGCTGCTAAAAATGCTGATATGGCTATTGTTTTTGCAGGCTCTAACAGAGATTATGAAACTGAAGCATCGGATAGAGCGAGTTTAAAACTTCCTTTCGGACAAGAAGAATTAATCAATAAAGTGCTGGAAGTGAATCCCAATACCATTGTTGTTATTATTGCCGGTGCGCCTTTTGACATCAACAGTATTAAAGAAAAATCATCTGCATTGGTTTGGAGTTGGTTTAACGGTTCTGAAGGCGGAAATGCTTTGGCAGATGTACTTTTAGGAACTGTAAATCCTTCAGGTAAATTACCATGGACAATGCCTAAGAAACTTGAAGATTCACCAGCCCACGCAACAAACAGCTTTCCTGGAGACAAAACGGTTACCTATTCCGAAGGAATTTTGGTGGGATACCGTTGGTTTGACACAAAAAACATAGCACCTTTATATCCTTTTGGTTATGGGTTGTCTTATACTGATTTTGAATTTTCAAATTTAAAAACAGATAAAGTCACCTATAATGCAGATGATTTGATAAAAGTAACTGTAAACATCAAAAATGTAGGTGATGTAACTGGTAAAGAAGTGGTTCAATTATACGTTTCAAATCCAAAAACTAAGATTGAAAAAGCGGCTCAAGAATTAAAAGGCTTTAAAAAAGTAATGGTTAAAAGTGGCGCATCAGAAAATGTAACCATTTTGTTGCCAGCCAAAGAATTGGCTTATTATGATGTAGCCAAAAAATCGTGGATTGTGGAAGCCGGAACTTACAAACTTAAAATAGGTAACTCGTCCAGAAATATTAAAGAAGAAGTGTCAATCAATATAAAATAATCATTATTACCCAATAAAAATTTGATTGCGTTGGTTTGCAACCTGATTTGGCGGATTTGCAATTTGCGTGTTCCGCGTGTTCACACTTTTTTTGTTAGATTT
>JACUUQ010000289.1 GCA_014859175.1 Lutibacter sp.
TACTAGATAAAAACAAAAAATTGAACCTTGATATTGCCACAAAAATCAGCGAATATGAAAAAAAAGTGGAATATTACGACCGAAAAACTGAAGAAGTTGATAAACTTCACCGCAAACAAGTTGATCAACTGGAAGTTATCTCCGGATTATCAGCTGCGGATGCCAAAAAAGAATTGATTGCTTCCCTAAAAGAACAAGCGAAATCCGATGCAATGGCAAGCATTCAGGAAACCATTGAAGAAGCAAAATTGACGGCGCAACAAGAAGCACGAAAAGTCATTTTAAACACCATTCAGCGTGTTGGCGTTGAGCAAACTGTTGAAAACTGTGTTTCTGTATTTAATATTGAATCTGACGATGTGAAGGGTAGGATTATAGGCCGTGAAGGTCGAAATATTCGCGCATTGGAAGCAGCAACAGGCGTTGAAATTATTGTTGATGATACGCCGGAAGCCATTATTTTATCCTGTTTTGATCCGGTTAGAAGAGAAATAGCGCGATTGTCATTGCACAATTTAGTTACCGACGGAAGAATTCATCCGGCGCGTATTGAAGAAGTCGTTAAAAAGACGGAAAAACAAATTCAACAAGAAATTATTGAAATTGGTAAACGTACCGTAATTGATTTAGGTATTCACGGATTGCATCCTGAATTGATAAAAACCATCGGACGAATGAAATACCGGTCATCTTACGGCCAAAACTTGCTGCAACACTCGCGTGAAGTTGCCAACTTGTGCGGATTGATGGCCGCGGAATTGGGCTTAAATGCAAAATTGGCGAAAAGAGCCGGTTTGCTGCATGATATCGGAAAAGTACCAGAATCAGAAAGTGAATTGCCTCACGCCTTATTGGGAATGCAATGGGCAGAAAAATATAATGAAAGTGCCGAAATTTGCAACGCTATTGGTGCCCACCATGATGAAATTGAAATGAAAACATTAATTGCGCCAATTGTGCAAGTTTGTGATGCCATTTCTGGAGCGCGACCAGGCGCTCGTCGTCAAATCTTGGATTCGTACATTCAACGTTTAAAAGATTTGGAAGATATCGCCTTCGGGTTTACAGGCGTACAAAAAGCATATGCAATCCAGGCAGGAAGGGAATTGCGTGTTATTGTTGAAAGTGAAAAAGTAACTGATGCAAAAGCTGCGGAACTTTCTTTTAATATTTCACAAAAAATTCAAAATGATATGACTTATCCGGGCCAAGTTAGGGTTACGGTTATTCGCGAAACAAGATCTGTGAATATCGCCAAATAACAATGGTTATTTAAAAATTATGAAGCCGTCTCACAACTTGAGACGGTTTTTTTATGCTTTCTAAATTAGGTTGTAATATATTTTCTATTATCTTTTTGGCATTTAAAAAGTAATTTTGAAAATATCAGCTATGAAAACAAATTCAATTTTCTTAAATTTTTAACCAATAAAAATCAAAAATATTTTTTACATTTACTTTATAAAAAATTTAAAAATAAACATTTAAAACATACTATTATGGCAAAAAGTCAGGACGCGAAAAAAAACGTCAAAAAAGAACCGTTGAAAACGGCTAAAGAAAAAAAAGAAGCAAAAAGAGATAAAAAAGCAAAAAGAGATTAATGCTTTAAACAAAAACCCTCATTTAGAAATAAATGAGGGTTTTTGTTTAAAAGTTAAAAGCCTGTCTGCCGGCAGGCAGGTTAAAAGTTAAAAGTTCACTTACCTTTATTATTGTTGACTAATTTCTATTAATTTATTTTCGTGAGTAATTCCCCCTTCGGGGGTTAGGGGGCTTTTCTTTATTCCAGTCTCACACTAACAATTGCAATCCCGTGCTTGTCTGCCAATTCATTTTCTGGAATACCTGGTCCGATAGAAAATTGAATGCTTTCAACCTTATTAATGTCAAATTCTGATGACAGATTATGTACTAAGTAATAAGGCAAAAAGCTTGGATAAGGCCTTGGGAGTGTCACAGTTTTAACTGGTTTTAAGTCCGACAATCGCATTGTATAATTGCTGCTTTCTGTTCCAATTTCTATTATATTTCCAAATGAGGAGCCGTCATTCATCACAAAAGCAATCTGTAATTTACAAGGCTTGTTATTCAATGATCTTCCTTTAAAAATTATATTTTTCATAGAGGGCAAATCATTTTTTCTGCCTTCAATTTTATCCAAAATAAAATGTTTAAAGCTATAATCGTAAATCGGTTTTGCATTCAGATTTTCAACATCAACTTCAAACAATTTTTCAAGATTCATTTGATATTCCGCTTCACTTTCGTTTTTTGTTGGCATCAGTTGAAATGATTTCCGCCATTCCCTTAGCAGTAAATCCGTATCTTTTGCGGCATTGAAAAGGTGAATCGGATTTGAATTAGGAACAACGCGAACTTGAAAAGTATTGCTGTCGTAAAAATCCCAATCAAACGGACGGCCATCTTTTGCGGCAGGATAAGTGGTGTAATTTTCTTCATGATGCTTTAAAATAATATGGTAAGAGATAAAACCGACCTTAATCATTTCAGCAGGTATATTAGCCGAATAGGTATAAGCTA
>JACUUQ010000058.1 GCA_014859175.1 Lutibacter sp.
AAAGGCACGGCCCAACAAATTGGGTTTCCATCACTTTAACCGAAGGTAAATTTCGGCAAGTTCGTAAAATGACTGCCGCAGTGGGTTTTCCGACCCTGCGATTGGTTCGTGTTCGCATTGGGAAAATGCACATAAATGACATGAAAGCAGGTGATGTGGAAGAAATTTTGCATCTCGACTGCGCTCGATGTGACGAAATTGGATTGTATGGAAAGGTCGCGACCTGTCCTTTTGGTCTCGACCTGTCCTGTCCTACTCAATTTCTTTTTTAATTTCCAACTAAAAAAAATTTCATAACTTGTAATTCTGAAACGAAAACTAAAATTACAATGATTACACTTCAAATTAACGGAGAAAAACACGCAATTGATGTTGCTCCAGAAATGCCTTTACTATGGGCAATTAGAGATATTATAGGACTTACGGGCACAAAATATGGCTGTGGAATTGGCGTATGTGGTTCTTGCAAAGTCTTGCTGGACAATTCACCGGTACAATCGTGTATGATTCCTGTTTCAGCAGCGGAAGGCAAAAATATTGTGACTATTGAAGGGAATTCAGAAAATTTGCAGTTACTGCAAGAATCTTGGACGGCATTAAATGTTCCTCAATGCGGATTTTGCCAGCCGGGACAATTGATTGCGGCAACTGCTTTGCTCGACAAAAACAGCAATCCTACCGATGAAGAAATTAATGAAGCGATGATTGGAAATATATGCCGATGCGGCACTTACCAGCGCATAAAAAGTGCCATTCACCGAACTGTTGAACTTAAAAACCAAAGCTAGTTATGAATCCTATCAAAAATATAAGTCGAAGAACTTTCGTAAAAAGTGTTGGTTTGGCATCTGGCGGATTAATCTTGGCCTGCAATACTTCTGTTTTTTCTGATAAAGAATCAGCAGAAAATAAAGACCTTGCCAACCTTAACCCAAATTTATTTGTACAGTTAAATGCTGACGGAAGTTTGATCTTAATCGCTTCCCGATCAGAAATGGGGAATGGCGTGAGAACTTCCTTAACATCAGTTATTGCTGATGAAATGGATGCCGATTGGACCAAAGTTACCGTACAACAAGCCGTTGGCGACGCAAAATATGGCGACCAAAATACCGATGGATCAAGAAGTATTCGTTATTTATATGAACCTATGCGAAAAATGGGTGCGATGGCAAGAGCCATGCTAATCACAGCTGCTGCGCAAAAATGGCAAGTTCCTGTTTATGAATGTACCGCCGAAAATCATTTTGTATTGCATAAAAGCGGCAAGAAAATAGCCTATGGTGATTTGGTTGAAATTGCAAAAACCTTGGAAGTGCCAACCGAACTCACCTATAAAAATCCGAAAGATTTCAAATATATCGGCAAAAAATTAAGGGGTGTTGATACAGAAAAATATGCAAACGGTAGTGCCATTTTTGGGCTGGACAAGCGTTTGCCAAATATGAAATTTGCGGCAATGCATCGTTGTCCGGTAACCTTCGGAACCGTGAAATCTTTTGATAAAACGGCTGCCCTAAAAATTTTGGGCGTTATTGATGTGATTGAAATTCCACGAATAGAAAAACCTTTCGGAACATTGGGCGGTATCGCTGTGATTGCCTCAAATACCTGGGCGGCTTTTAAAGGAAAAGAAGCCCTTAAAATTGAATGGAATTATGGTGATAATGCGGCATATGATTCGGAAAAGTACATGAAACAAATTACCGAAAATGTCCACAAACAAGGAAAAGTAGGGAAAGATGTGGGTAATGTGAATAAAGCATTCAAAAATGCGCATAAAATTGTGGAAAGCACCTATCAATTGCCTCATTTGGCCCACGCACCTATGGAAGTTCCAAATGCAGTGGCTTGGGTTCAGGGCGATTCATGTGAAGTTTGGGCACCAACCCAAGACCCGCAATCTGCCAAGAAAGAAGTTGTCGATTATTTAGGTACATCCGAAGAAAAAGTCACCATCAATGTGACATTTTTAGGCGGCGGATTCGGACGGAAATCAAAACCCGATTATGTGGTGGAAGCCGTTGCGATTTCAAAAGCGATGAATATGCCTATTCAGGTTGTTTGGACAAGAGAAGATGACATCAAACACGGCTATTACCATACCGTAAGTTCACAATATTTAAAAGCGTCACTCGATACGCAAGGAAATGTTACCGGCTGGCTGAACAGGTTTGCGCTTCCTTCAATTGCTTCAACATTTTCGCCGGGAGTGGATTATCCGGCCGGATTTGAAATTTCGAGCGCTGCAAATGTGCCTTTCGACATCAAAAACATGAAGGTTGAAGTTGGACAATCACCTGCTCACGTGAGAATTGGCTGGTTGCGTTCGGTAATTAACATTCCGCACGGATTTTCACAAAATGTTTTTGCCGATGAATTGGCAGTTGCCGCCGGTAAAGATCCGTTGGAATTTAGGTTGAATTTAATTGGAGAAGATCGTATTGAAGTAACCGAAGATCCTATAAAATACAATACGGCACGATTGAAAAACGTGCTAAAAATGGCTGCCAAAAATGCGAATTGGGGAAAACCGCTTCCCGTAGGCCACGCCTATGGCTTATCGGTTCATTACAGTTTTTACTCGTATGTGGCTTCCGTGGTTGAAATTTCTATGGTTGATAATAAAGTGAAAGTTCACAATGTTTATACGGTCATAGATTGCGGACAAACAGTGAACAGAGATACCATAAAAGCGCAAATGGAAGGCGCAGCCATATTTGGAATGTCGTTGGCATTTTATGGAAAAATTACCGCTAAAAATGGCGCCATTGAGCAAAACAATTACAGCGATTATAAAATGATTCGCATAAATGAAATTCCTAAAGTTCACGTGGAAATAGTGGAAAGTACCGAAAATCCAACCGGTGTTGGCGAACCTGGCGTTCCTGTAATTGCACCTGCCATTATAAACGCCATTTTTAAATTAACAGGAAAAAGGTATTACAATTTGCCATTGTCTGATTATGGATTGGTTTAGGCCCCCTAGCCCCTACTTCGACTCCGCTCAGCACAGGCCACAAGGGGGGAATTAATATTGAAAAGTTAATGATTCACAAATAAATCGTCACGCTGAGCGCAGTCGAAGCGAACAAATAAACGCTTTAACAAATAAATGAACAATTGGATTGAATTATTGCAGGAGTTTAAACGAAAAAAGCAGCCTGTAGCATTGGTTACGGTGACAAAAATTTTAGGGTCGGCGCCATGTAAATTGGCTTCAAAAATGATTGTCACCAAACAAAAAGAAATCTACGGGACCATTGGCGGCGGCAAATTGGAATTTCAAGTGATGGATGAAGCCGTTGTTGCGATTCAAGAAAATAAAATAACAGCTTTGTCCTATACGTTGGGTCCGGAATTTGAACAATGCTGCGGCGGAAAAGTGGAATTAATTATTGAACCTATGAACCAATCTCCCGAATTGTATCTTTTTGGCGCCGGACATATCGGTGTTGAATTGTGCAACGTTTTAAAAAATACACCTTTTATCATTACCTTATTGGACATCCGCGAAAATTGGAAAAACACCATTGAAATAGACAAATCCATCTCATATAGCGATATTGATTTTGATTTTTACAAACAATTTATCAACTGGGGGCCCAATTGTTATGTTGCCATTATGACGCACGACCACAAATTGGATTATGAAATAACTGCCTTGGCCCTGCATTCCGAAACAAAATATATTGGTTTGATTGGCAGCAAAACCAAAAAAAACAAATTCAATAATTTACTGAAAAAGGAACTCCATTTTGAGCCGGGGATTTCTCCTGTCCATTGTCCGATTGGCCTGGATATTGGTGGTTTTACGCCCAAGGAAATTGCCATCAGTATTGCATCGGAATTACTGAAAGAATATTATGGAAAATAAAACCGTTTTTGTATTGCTTGCCGGCGGAAAATCGGAACGGATGGGTGTGGATAAAGGCCTGCTTAAATACAAACATACTTTTTGGATATTAGAGCAACTGAATCGCATTTCAAAAACTGGCGTTAAAACAGTTTATCTCGGACTTGGGTACAATGCGCAACATTATTTTGATGCGATTTCCTGGCTGAAAGAATCATTAATCAATGAAACAGATTATCAGGGATTAAAAATAAAAACCATTGTAAATCCGTCTCCGAAATTTGGTTCATTTTCTACACTTCAAACCGTGCTAAAAAACATAAATTCAATTTGTGATGTGCTTTTAAGTCCGATAGATATTCCGCTTTTAAATACCGAAGAATTGAACAACATCATTACTTCAAAAAACAGTATTGTAATGCCAAATTTTGAAGGCAAAAATGGCCATCCCATAAAAATGAATGCCAGTTTTTGGCAAAAACTTATTTCTTTAAATGTTTCTGAAGAAAATTCGCGTCTGGATTTGCAAATTAAAAAAATGAATCCGAAAGAAATTTCAATAATTAAAGTGCACGATGCCTCAATCATAAAAAACTTAAATACTAAAACGGCTTGGATTTCTTATTTGAATGAAGCGGAAAATTAATTGAGCCGTCTAAAACAATAGCTTAATATTTTCGTAAGTATTTTCTAAAGCATTCTTGACTTCGGTTCCATTCATAAAAACAACCTGTTCAATGCCTTCTTCCAATTGCGGCGTTAATTCACCAACAAAATCGGTGTGCATTAAAAACCAAAATGTAGTTTTTAAAATGGTTTTGCCTTTTTCTTGATAAATATGATAGGTAGTTTCCAAAGGTTTTTCGATTTGAAGATTTGTAATCCCGCATTCTTCTTCAACTTCACGAATAGCGCATTCTGATATCGATTCATCTTTGTCCAATTTTCCTTTGGGCAAATCCCATTTGTTAAATCGGTAAATAAAAAGCACTTCATTATTGGCGTTTAAAACCTTCCCTCCTGCCGCTATTTGACTTTTGAAATAAGATTGGAATTTTACCCAAGAGGCTTCCAAGTTTTCGCAATACAAAGAAATGCCTTCTAACTTATTCAAAAAAATTCGGGAAACAATTTCATCGACTTGGATAATTTCAAAATCAACCAAGTTAAAATTTAATTCATTTTTCTTTTGATCTGTCAAAATTATTGGACAGTCATTCACAAAAACTTTATACATTTGCGCTATGATTTTGAACAAAGATACAGCAAAAAAAACAGCCGCACTTTTATTGCAGATAAAAGCAATTAAATTACAGCCAAATGACCCGTTTACTTGGGCTTCAGGATGGAAATCGCCTATATATTGCGACAACAGAACCACGCTTTCTTTTCCGGAAATACGCACTTATCTCAAAGAAAATATAGCAAAAATTATTGAACAGGAATACGGAAAACCAGACGTAATTGCAGGCGTTGCAACCGGTGCCATAGCCATTGGAATGTTAGTTGCACAGCAATTAAACGTGCCGTTTGTATATGTTAGGCCCGAACCTAAAAGCCACGGCAGAAAAAACCAGGTTGAAGGATTTTTGGAAAAAAACAAAAATGTGGTGGTTATTGAAGATTTGATCAGCACGGGAAAAAGCAGTTTAAATGCCGTAAAAGCATTGCAGGAAGAAGGCGCGAACGTAAAAGGAATGGTGGCCATTTTTTCTTATGGATTCGATATTGCCAAAGAAAATTTTAAAGAAGCTAACGTTAAATTACACACCTTAAGCAATTATGATTATTTGTTGGAGCAATCACTTGACAATAATTACATTACAGAAAAAGAATTAGAAACACTGAAACTTTGGAGAGAAAATCCGAGTGCGTGGAAACAATAAAAAATACAATATGAACTTAGAAAGTAAAAAATCTGTCGTAAATAAATCGCAAAAAGATTTTTTTGAATTTTTGACCAATCTGCAAAATTTCGAAAAATTAATGCCCGAAAACATTGACAAATTTGAAGTTGACGGAGATTCATTTCTTTTCAGCCTAAAAGGAATGCCAGAAATTAGGCTTGTGATTAAGGAAAAAAACGAGTTTGACAAGGTGGTATTAAGCGCCGCAAGCAGCAAATTAAATTTTTCTTTAACTACATTGACGCAACCAATTTCAGAAAACAGTTGTGAATTGCAATTGCTGTTTGAAGGTGATTTTAATCCGATGATGGCGATGATGGTAAAAAGTCCGCTTCAAAAATTTATTGATACGTTGGCCGAAAATTCAGAAAAATTATAAATTCGAAAAAAATTAGTTGCTGCGACTCGCAAATTTAATTTCTTTCAAATTAAATTTGCGGGTTTTTTCATTTTCCAATTCAACAACCAATTTACCGTCTTCAAAAACATCCACAATTTTTCCTAAAAAAATAGTGCCTTGAGCATCTTCAAACATCACAGGTTTTTGAAAATTATAAAGTGATTTTAAATATAATTCCTTTAATTTTTGAAATTCCTTTCGCTCAACATAACCAACAAAATTTTGAATTGAAGTTAAAATTTCTTCTAGCAACAAATCAGTATCAAAAGATTTTCCTGCAAGATTTTTTAAGGACGTTATATTTTTAATGGTTGAAGGAAACTGTTCCTGGTTCACATTCAATCCAATGCCAATGACTGTTTGCTTAATTAAATTTCCGCGAATAATATTTTCGATTAAAATCCCGGCAAGTTTATCTTTATCTGCCAAAATGTCGTTTGGCCATTTAACAAATAAAAGTGATGAAATATGATTGCGAATTACAGCCAATAAGCCCAAAGAAACTGCCATGCTTAAATAAAACTGGTGTTCAACACCAAAGGCATCAAACTTAATTAACATACTGAATGTTAGGTTTTTACCGGTTTCAGAATACCAACTTGCACCCATTTGTCCCCTGCCGGCAGATTGATAATTCGCAGTCACAACCGTATAACTTTCTGTATCATTTTCAACGGCAAGCTTCTTCAAGTATAAATTTGTAGATTCAATGGCATTAAGTTTGATAATATTCATGAAGTATAGATTATTTTAGCAAAGTTACTTTACGCACATTATGTTGTAAAAAAATAATAACTTTGCACAAAACTAAAAAAAATTTAATGGCAAAAAAAATTAATAACGCAGACGACTTAATTGCAGCAATTTTAAAAGCGATAGATGATGTTAAAGGGGTAAATGTTCAAATTTTAGATTTGAGAGAAATTGATAATACAGTTTGTGATTATTTTATAACATGTACAGGTACTTCAAATACCCACGTAAATGCCATTTCGGGCATTATACAAAAACAAGTGAGCAAAACAACAAAAGAAAAACCTTGGCACGTTGAAGGTGAAGGCATTGCAGAATGGATTTTATTGGATTACGTAAATATTGTGGTACACGTATTTCAAAAACATATTCGCGAATATTACGATATTGAAAGGTTATGGGGTGATGCTAAAATCACCAAAATTGCTTCGACAAATTAAATTTTACAAAATAATTTAAAAAAGATAATGACTCAAAACACTAAAAATACGCCAAATAACAAAGGCATTAAACCACCTAAATTCAATTTTTATTGGATTTATGGCGGTATTTTCGTTCTATTTCTTGTATATCAATTTTTTAGCGCCGGAGATTTATCTTCCAAAAATTTGAGCCAAAATGAATTTAAAACAATTTTGGCCGACAATGATATTTCCAGAATTGAAATTGTAAATAAGAATATTGCCAATATTTATATTAAAAAAGAAGCGCAAGACAGGGAAAAACATAAAAAAAATAAAACTTCCATGTATGCCGGCGATGCGCCAATGTATTCCTATTCCTTTGGTGATTTAAAATATTTTCAGGACGAGTTAAAAGATGAAAAAGAATTAAAGCAACTCGATTTTGATGTCAAAAATATTGAAAGAACCAACTTTTTTGAGCAAATATTGATGTACTTGCCTTTTATATTTTTAATTGGTTTGTGGATTTATTTTATGCGAAGAATGGCAGGCGGTGGCGCTGGAGGCGGTGGCGGACAAATATTCAGCATTGGGAAATCAAAAGCAAAATTATTTGACCAAGACCAAAAGGTAAAAACCACTTTTAAAGATGTGGCCGGATTGGAAGGCGCTAAAGAGGAGATTCAGGAAATAGTGGACTTTTTGAAAAGTCCGGACAAATATACGTCGCTTGGCGGAAAAATACCAAAAGGAGCCTTATTGGTTGGTCCTCCTGGTACAGGTAAAACATTATTGGCAAAAGCTGTTGCAGGTGAAGCGGGCGTTCCGTTTTTCTCACTTTCGGGGTCAGATTTCGTTGAAATGTTTGTTGGAGTTGGTGCTTCACGTGTTAGAGATTTGTTTAAACAAGCACAACAAAAATCGCCATCCATCATATTTATTGATGAAATTGATGCGGTTGGAAGATCCCGTGGAAAAAATAATGTTACAGGAGGAAATGATGAAAGAGAGAACACGTTAAACCAGTTATTGACAGAGATGGACGGTTTTGGAACCGATACAAACGTGATTGTAATTGCGGCCACCAACCGTGCGGATGTATTGGACAAAGCGTTATTGAGGGCCGGTCGTTTTGACCGTCAGATTTATGTGGACTTGCCCAATTTAAATGAAAGAGAAGCAATCTTTAAAGTTCATATTCAGCCATTAAAACTTCATAAAGATGTGGATATCAAATTTTTGTCGCAACAAACACCTGGATTTTCAGGAGCTGATATTGCAAATTTATGTAATGAAGCTGCTTTAATAGCGGCAAGAAAAAGCAAAAAGGCAGTACATCACCAAGATTTTTTGGATGCCGTTGACAGAATTGTGGGCGGTTTGGAGAAAAAAAATAAATTGATTTCTCCAAGAGAAAAGAAAACAATTGCCTTCCATGAGGCAGGCCATGCAACTGCCAGTTGGATGCTGGAGCACGCCGCACCATTGGTAAAAGTGACCATTGTGCCAAGAGGCCAATCGCTGGGCGCTGCCTGGTATTTGCCGGAAGAACGCCAAATTGTGCAAGCCGAACAAATGTTGGATGAAATGTGTGCAACGCTTGCGGGAAGAGCTGCCGAGAAAATCATGTTCGATAAAATATCAACAGGTGCATTAAGCGATCTTGAAAAAGTGACAAGACAAGCAAGAGCGATGGTTACCATTTATGGATTAAATGATAAAATTGGGAATATAACCTATTATGATTCCTCAGGACAATCAGATTATAATTTTACAAAACCATACAGTGAAGACACGGCAATAATAATTGATAAAGAAATTTCGAAATTAATTGAAGAGCAATATCAAAGAGCCATTCAAATTTTGACTGAAAATAAAGATAAGTTGATTACTCTGGCTGAAAAGTTATTGGAAAAAGAAGTAATCTTCAAAACTGATTTAGAAATTATTTTTGGAAAAAGAGCTTTTGAAAATGAGTATGCCGAAATAATAATTGAAGAAGAAACCAAGCAAGAAACCAAAGAAGAAACTGAAGAAATAGCGCAAGAAACAAATATTGAAAATTCAGCAGAAACACGAGAGTAAATTGCCAACTTTTTTATATTTTTGAATTTATTCAATACAAATAATGGATTTTTTCAAAAAGTTATTTAATGCACCAAAACAAAAAGAAACTCTAGATGAAGATTTAGAGTTTCAAGATTTGCCGCTTGATCAGATATTTGTTAAAAATTTCATTAAAAACAAAGGCAAATTTTTGTATTGCACCACTTTACAAGAAGTTACGTTGAATTTATCCAATATCATTCAGGAGAATTCTTGGACTACCATAAGTTGCAACGATTACGATTTACTGAAACTTGTGAAAGCAATTAAAGTTGAAACCACAGAGGAATTAAATAAAAAAATGCCGTTTTTTTTAAGCTGTGAACATCTTATCGCTGAAAACGGCAGTATTTTATTCTCCTCAAACCAGCTTAAAGAACATAAAATTCCCGAATTAACCGAAAACTTTATCGTTTACGCCACCACCAGTCAATTGGTAAATTCAAAAGGAGAAAGTTTAACGGGGATTAAATCGCGCTATCAGGGAAATATTCCCAGCAACATTAGCGCAATAAACAATTTTAATATAGATGCCATAGAAGAAGATTTTATGAGTTATGGAAACACAAATTCTAAAAACCTATATTTGCTGTTGTTTGAAGACCTATAAATTATGAAATTAATTGTAAAGCGCACATTATCAGGCCTTGTATTTGTTAGTGTTTTAATATTTTCCATTCTATTCAGCAAAATATCATTTATCTTCATTTTTTTTATTTCCATGCTTTTTTGCCTTTATGAATTTAAAAAAATGATACAGTTAAAAAGTATATTTCCCTATATTATTGGAACACTGCTTTTTATTTTTGGAAACATCTTAAACGTGGAGGACGTTCCGGCCAGAATCATATTTGAGTATGTGGGCGTTATGCTTTTTTTAACAATTTTCATCACTTTTGCTTCGATTCTGTTTGCAAAAAAGGAAGAAGTTGTTAGCCATTTGGGTAAAATTTTTCTCACCATCATTTACATCGTTGTTCCTTTTACTTTAATTGTACAAATACCCTTTTTAAACGCTTCATTTAATTATGTAAACACCACAATTTTAGGCGTTTTTATTTTAATTTGGACAAGTGACACTTTCGCCTTTTTGGTAGGGAAAAATTTTGGAAAACATAAATTATTGGAACGCATTTCACCCAATAAAACAATAGAAGGTTTTATTGGCGGTATGGTTTTCACTTTTTTGGCGAGTCTTATTTTAGCCAACAAATTTACTGATCTCACCCAAAAACAATGGCTTGTTATTGCCGGAATTGTCAGTATCTTTGGCGTATTGGGCGACTTAATTGAATCAATGTTCAAAAGACAGGCAGGCGTGAAAGACAGCAGTAATTTTATACCTGGCCACGGCGGATTTTTAGACAGGTTTGACAGTGTTATTTTTGCTGCGCCTTTCATTTTTATTTACTTACAATTAGCTCATTAATTATGTTTCATAAAGAAGGTTTTAAAATAATAATCATTGTTACTTTTATAGTAGGTTTGGGAATCTTGGCTATTGACAAGCTTGTTGAATTAATTTGGCTAAACAAACTTTTGTCGCTTTTATTGCTTGGTTTTTACGTATTGATTTTGCAATTTTTTAGAAATCCGAAAAGACATACCATGCTAAATGATAGCTATATTATTGCGCCGGTGGACGGTAAAGTGGTTGTGATTGAAGAAGTTTTTGAAAAAGAATATTTTAATGAAAAAAGATTGCAAGTTTCCATATTTATGTCGCCAATAAATGTTCATGTAACAAGATATCCAATTGGCGGAGAAGTTGTGTACAGCAAATATCATCCGGGAAAATATTTGGTGGCCTGGCATCCAAAAGCCTCTGAAGCCAATGAAAGAACCACTGTTGTTATTTCCAATAAATTCTCAGGAGAAATACTATATCGCCAAATTGCAGGCGCATTGGCCAGACGCATTGTAAACTATGCAAAACCGCAAATGAAGGTTGTTCAGGGCAGTGATGCCGGTTTTATAAAATTTGGCTCCAGAGTTGATTTGTTTTTACCATTAAATGCAGTGATCAAGGTTAATTTGAATGATAAAATTAAAGGCGGGGAACAAATCATTGCTACGCTCTAAATTTTTTTAAGACGTATAGTTATGGCAAAAAAATTAGATATTGCTTTTCAAGAAGCCTACAAAATATCATCAACAACCACGTTAAAACTTCCTCCGGATGTAATGCTGCAATTGTACGCATACTATAAGCAAGCAACAAAAGGCAGCAATTATGAGCAACCCTCAGGGAATGGAGAACTGAGAAACGCTTTTAAATTAAATGCTTGGTTTCAGTTGAGCCAAATTAGTGAGGATGATGCAAAAAAAGCTTATATCGATCTCGTTAATAAATATTTAAAAAATCAATAAACAACAACTTTTAAACATAAAATAATTGATCTCATCACTTATAGATGCTACTAAAAACTAAGAAAACTAAAATTCAAACTTATAAATAATTACACCATTATGAGAAAAAAAATTTTATTGGCACTATTACTTTTAACGGCGACGGTTGTAATTTCCTGCAAAAAAAATCTAAAAGATGTAACTCCGCTCCCTACAAAAATGTACTCAGTGATGGCCGATTCAACAATAATTAATTGGACTGCTTATAAAACTACCGCTAAAGTGCCGGTTAAAGGGCAGTTTTCTGCACTAACAATTGAAAATGTAAAAAATGACTCAACAATATTAGGCGCACTAAACGGATTAAAATTTAAAATACCTGTAACCAGTTTATTTACAAATGACACCATACGAGACGGAAAATTAAAAAAATTCTTTTTTGGCGCGATGGAAAATACTTCAGTAATTAAAGGTACTGTGCTTTTGAATAACGAAAATACCAGCACAGTTGAATTGACAATGAATGGCATTACAAGAGAATTGCCTATTGCGTATATTATTACCGATAACAGAGCTACCATTGTAGGCAATATGGATTTAGACAATTGGCAAGGCAAGGCCGCTTTAGAAGCCTTAAATGTGGTTTGCAAGGATTTGCATACCGGAGATGACGGAATCTCAAAAACGTGGAGTGATGTTAAAATTGAGGTGATTGCGGTTTTTAAACAAGAATAAAAACAGGGCAATTAAAACACCAATATTTTATGCTTCCCAACCTTAATAATAAAGCAAAAAAAAGCCTGCGATGCAGGCTTTTTTTTTAATAATCCAATTGTCTCAGAAAGTCAAGTTTCGCTTTCCAAACATCCAATTTTTCCTTATAAACATTGATTTGATTTCTTACGTTTATAACCAAAGGATTGTCATCCGAAACATTGGATATAAATCCGATATTGTTTTCCAATTGCTGAATTTCTTTGGAAGTTTCCTCCATTTTACGTCTCACAAAAAGCTGTTCGGAATCTAATTTTCTGTAATTCTTTTGTTCAATATAGCTATTCACCAAGTTTTCAAACTTGATCATTTCAATACTTTGTTTATCTATCGAATTTTCTTCAATAATTTTATCCAATAATTTATTGAATTTCACTTCAATATGCTTCATTTCCTGAGGCACTCTTCCCATTTCTCGCCATTTCTTTACATAATCTTTAAGCGTATCGATGGTCATTTCAGTTTTATTTTCAATAGCTTCTTTGATTTCTGCCAAAAGATCTTTCTTTTTGCTAAAAACATCCATCTCCAATTTTAAGCCTTTATCTTGCTGTTGGTGAAATCTGTCAAAGTAATGGTTGCAAGCGTCTTTAAATTCCTTCCACAATTTGTCAGAATATTTTTGGGGAACGTGACCAATTTTTTTCCAGTCCATCTGAATTTTTTTCATAACTTCAGTGGCAGTATCCCAATCCTCACTGTCTTTGATGGCTTCAGCTTGCTCAATAAGCGCTTTCTTTTTGTTTAAATTATCAAGATGTTCATGTTTAACAAGCTTAAAGTAATTGTTTTTATCGACATTGAATTTTCTGGTGGCCTCTTTATATTTGTTCCAAATTAAATCGCTTTTTTCTCTTGGCACTTGCTTAATTTCCGAAAACTTATTGCGCAAAATTTCCAAATCTTTAATGCTTTTTTGCCATTCGGCACGCGTTAAATTTTTTGAAGTGTCAAGCGCTTCTATCTCTGCAATCACCGCCAATTTTTTCTCAACATTGCCTTCATATTTCGATTTCATGTCTTTGAAAAAATCATGGCGTTTGTCGTGAACTTTTCTGGTGGCTTCACTAAATCGGTCCCAAACCTCATCTCTTTGTTCTGTGGCAATTGGCCCAATATCTTCCTTCCAAAGTTTATGTAAAACCTGCAACTCTTTAAAAGCGGCATTTACATCTGCGGATTCTGCCAACTCTTCTGCCCTTACAACAAGTTTAAGTTTTTCTTCCAAATTATGTTTAAAATCAAGGTCGCGCAAATCATTGCTTAAATGCAGCAAATCATAAAAACGCTCCACATGATGCTGATATGTTCTCCAAGTATCATTGTATTTAACGCGAGGAATTAGACCAATTTTTACCCATCTGTTTTGAATATCCTTAAACATTTTATACATCGTAGCACCCTCGGCGTTGTCAATTAGATGTTTAAGTTCGTCGATTAAGCCAAGTTTTGCTTCTAAATTATCGTTTAATTGCTTTTCCTGGCTGGCATAAAACTCATTTCTTTTGATCTTAAAATCGTAAAGAATGCTGTTATAGGTGGATTTTATTGGACTGCTGAATTGAAAATCAACCAAATTGCCACCAAGTTCCAAAAATTTCTCTTTTTCATCTTTTAGTAACTCGCCGTATTTAATGTGAAAAGCCTGTTTAATGGCGTTAACGTTATTGGTTATGCTTTGAACAGAATTTTCTTTTACCAATTTACTTAATTCTGACACCAAATCTTCCAAACTTAAGTTGGTATATTCCAGCATTTCAATGGTTGAATGCTCAATATTTTCTGAACTTTCAGCAATTTTGCTGTCCATTTCATCAACAGCATTGCTATATGAAGCTGTTTTTTTAGGCTTTGTTTTTTTTGGAGTGTCAATTGGAGTATCGAAAACTTTTGGTGCAGCTTCACTTTCATTAACTTCACTTTCTGTTGAATCAACAACATTTATGTTTGAAGAAGCTTCTATCGTATCGATTTCTGTTTTGGTATCTTCCTTAAATTCAGAAATTTCTGAGGTTAACGTGTTTTCAAGAACTTCACTGTCAGTTTTATCAACAGCTTCAGTGGCGGAAGGCAAAGTTTCTTCTTTTAAGTTGTTTTGGAGTTCTTCCTGAATTTCAGAAACTTGTGGTGTTGAAGTAATTTCGTCAACTGGCAATTTGTTGTCATCGTCTAACATATAAAAATGTTTAAGGTTCGTTAATTATATTCATTAATAATTTTAAAAACAGCCCTTTACCTAAAGACCACTTCTTTAAGAGATGTTAATTTTCAATAAAAGTTGCGTAAATTTAGGGAATTCTTTTCACGAATTCCATATTTCCCAAGCTTTTTCCGCCTGTAATTCGAGCATTTCCAATCCATTTTTAATACTGGCGCCGTGTTTTTTGCCATTTTGCAGAAATTTTGTTTCTGCCGGATTATAGATTAAATCGTACAACAAATGTTTGTCAGATAAATATTGATACGGAATCGCCGGTGCATTTTCAATATTTGGATGCGTTCCAACAGGCGTGCAATTTACAACGATGGAATAATCGTTCATAATTTCTGCATCCAACATTTCATAGGTAATCATATTTTTCGCCTCATTTCTTGAAACAAATTTGTAGTTGATATCTAATTTTTTAAAGATATAAGCGATAGCCTTGGAAGCGCCTCCTGTTCCCAGAATTAAAGCTTTTTTATGATGGCTTTTCAGCAAAGGCGCTATTGATTTTTGAAAACCGTAAGCATCAGTATTGTATCCTACAAGTTTGTTGTCGTCAGTGACTTTAATGGTATTTACGGCGCCAATTTTTTGGGCTTCAGGATCAACTTCATCCAAATATCTGATGATGGCTTCTTTATAGGGAATGGTGACATTCAACCCCCTGAATTCATCTTCCCGATGGTACAATAAAAATGGAAATTCTTCAATTTCAGGAATGTCAAAATTATAATATTGACAGGAAGTCAAACCCAATTTTTTAAATTTTTCCTGAAAATAATTTCGGGAAAATGAATAGGAAATATCTTTACCTATGATGC
>JACUUQ010000059.1 GCA_014859175.1 Lutibacter sp.
AGCAATTATTAGCTAAATGTTTTGGGCGTTCCCCGCCGAAAAGGCGGGTCGGGCTATTCATTCCAAACTTTTTTCGCTGAAAAAGCGCAAAAAGGTTTTCCATTGCTATCCCTAACGCAAATGCTGTTTTAAATAGAACTTAGCCAAAAATAATTATTTTTTCAACAATCGGGCTACATATTTGCCAATCACATCAAATTCTAAATTAACCACAGTTCCCTTTTTAAACGTATGAAAATTCGTAAATTCGTAGGTATAAGGAATAATAGCCACAGAAAAATTATTTTTTTGGGAATTTACCACCGTTAAACTTACGCCATTAATGGTAATGGAGCCTTTTTCAATGGTGATATTGTTATAAGCGTTTTCATATTCAAAATTAAAAACCCAACTTCCGTTTTCTTCAACAATATTGGTGCAAACAGCGGTTTGGTCCACGTGGCCCTGAACAATATGCCCGTCCAGTCTCGCCCCAAGAACCATCGCGCGTTCCAAATTTATTTCATCGCCAATGGCAAGGTATTTCAAATTAGATTTGTCAAGCGTTTCTTTTATGGCAGTAACCGTATATTCTTTGCCTTCTATGTTCACAATGGTTAAACAAACGCCGTTGTGCGCAATGCTTTGGTCTATTTTTAATTCGGAAGTGAAATTGCTTTCAATGGTGATATGAAGATTTTCTTTTTCCTGCTCTAGGTTTTTAACAAACCCCACACTTTCTATGATGCCGGTAAACATATTTTTTTCAATTTAATTGACTACTTTTGATGATTCAAAATTAAGTATAATAAAACTGAATTATGGACAAATCTGAAAAAATAATAGTCGGAATTTCTATTGGAGATTTTAATGGCGTTGGCATAGAAATTATTTTGAAAACCTTTTTGGATAAACGGATGTTTGATTTTTGCACGCCGGTATTATTTGGTTCTGCCAAATTAATTACAGCCTATAAAAAAAATATGGATATCAATTTGCTTTTTAATGGCATACGGCAAGTTGACGCCGCCATCCAAGGCAAGTTTAATGTATTGAATCTTTGGAAAGACGAATTTGAAGTTCATTTAGGAACTCCAACGGCAGAATCAGGTAAATATGCATTTTTATCGCTTGAGGCAGCAACAGAAGCATTGGCCAAAGGAGAAATTGATTTGCTGGTAACAGCGCCTATTAATAAGGAAAACATTCAATCCGAGGAATTTCATTTTCCCGGGCATACAGAATATTTAGAATCAAAATTGAAAGGAAAAAGTTTGATGATATTAATGGCCGATACTTTAAGAATAGGTTTAATTACAGGCCATATTCCGGTTTCAAAAGTTTCGGCATCAATTACGCCCGATTTAATAAAAGAAAAAGTAGCGATCTTATATAAAACATTGGTAGGGGACTTTGCCATATCAAAACCTAAAATTGCCATATTGGGCTTGAATCCGCATTGCGGAGATCACGGCGTTATTGGCACAGAAGACGATGAAATGATACGGCCAACCATTGCCGAAATACAACAAGAAGGAAAATTGGTTTATGGACCTTATGCCGCAGACGGTTTCTTTGGATCGGAAAATTACAAAAATTTTGATGCCATTTTGGCGATGTACCACGACCAGGGATTGGCGCCTTTTAAAGCATTGTCGTTTGGCGAAGGCGTTAACTTTACGGCAGGCCTAAATAAAGTAAGAACTTCTCCCGATCACGGCACGGCTTACGACATCGCAGGGAAGGACTTAGCGAACATAAACTCCTTTAAAGAAGCCATTTTTAGCGGTATTCAAATTTTTAAAACAAGGAGAGAATATAAAAGTTTGACTGAAAACGCTTTAAAAAGTTCACATCAAAAAGAAAATAGATAAATATTCGGTATTTATTTTAGTATATATTTTATAATTTTATATCTTTGCACGCTCAAATTGAAGTTCAAAATGAAAGATTTAAAGGAGTTTGACATTTCTTTTATTGGTTTAAAAGAAGGAATACACCAATTTGAATATACAATTGACAAGAAGTTCTTTGATTTTTTTAACTATGATGAGTTTTACGATTCGAACGTAAAAGTTGAATTGTCATTTTTAAAAAATACTACAATTTTTGAATTGGATTTTGTTTTTTCGGGCTGGGTTGAAGTGGCTTGCGATTTAACTACCGAGTTATTTCATCAACCAATTGAAACAAACATTCATTTGATTGTAAAATTTGGTGATGAATACAATGATGAAAACGAAGCCTTATTAATTATCCCGTTTTCTGAAAGCAAAATAAATGTTGCCCAATACATTTATGAAGCTATAGTGTTGGCAGTGCCATTAAAAAGAGTACATCCGGGCGTTATTGACGGCTCCCTTCATTCAGAAGTTTTAGAAAAATTAAAGGAATTTGAAATAAAATTGGAAGAAGAAAACGATCGCTCAGAAGAAGATCAAGAAGAAAATAAAAACAGGGAAATTGACCCTAGGTGGAATAAATTAAAGGAATTTACTAATAGAAAAAAATAAGCGTAATGGCACATCCTAAAAGAAAGATATCAAAAACAAGAAGAGATAAAAGAAGAACGCATTATAAAGCGGTGACGCCTCAAATAGCAATTGACCCAACAACCGGTGAAGCGCATTTGTACCACAGAGCACATTGGCACGAAGGTAAATTATATTACAGAGGCCAAATTGTAATTGATTCAACAGAAGAAATTAAAGCTTAATAAGTTATTTTAAAATAGCGATAAAAACTCTCATATTGAGGGTTTTTTTTTACATTTAAACGTAAAATCTATCAAAACTGACAAAAAGCATTAATAAATCCAAATAAATTTCATTTCTTTGGAATCCTTTTTTTTGATTAAAAGAAAGCAATATATGACTAAAATTACCGCAGTAATCACTGCAGTCGGAAAATATGTTCCTGAAGACATTTTAACTAATAAAATGTTAGAAAAAATGGTGGACACCCACGATGAATGGATTACCACAAGGACAGGGATTAAAGAGCGAAGAATATTAAAAGGCGAAGGCAAAGGAACTTCTTTTATGGCCATTAAAGCGGCGCAAGAGTTGCTCGACAAGAAAAAATTGAACCCTAAAGAAATTGAAATGGTTATTGTTTGTACCGCTACGCCTGATATGCAAGCAGCGGCGACAGCTGTTTATGTTGCGACAGAAATTGGGGCAATAAATGCTTTTGGATTCGATTTGGAAGCGGCCTGTTCAAGTTTTTTATACGGAATGTCTGTGGCCGCAAAATACATTGAATCTGGAAAATACAAAAAAGTATTGCTTATTGGCGCAGATAAATGTTCTTCAATGATTGATTATACGGATCGGGCAACATGCATTATATTTGGAGATGGAGCCGGAGCTGTTTTATTTGAACCAAATGAAGAAGGACTCGGATTGCAGGATGAGTATTTGAGAAGTGATGGAGCCGGAAGAGAATTTTTGCGCGTGAAAGCAGGTGGGTCTATGTATCCAATGACAAAAGAAGCGCTGGACAGAAAAGAAAATTTTGTATTTCAAGATGGTAAAACTGTATTTAAAAATGCAGTTTTTAATATGGCCGACGCAACGGTTAAAATTATGGAGCGAAATAATTTAACAAATGACAATATAAATTGGCTTGCCGCCCATCAGGCAAACAAGCGCATTATTGAAGCAACAGCCAACAGAATTGATTTGGACAGTTCAAAAGTAATGATGAACATTCAAAATTACGGTAACACAACATCGGCAACATTGCCATTGCTTTTGGCTGATTATGAGCAACAACTCAAAAAGGGAGACAATATAATTTTCGCAGCATTTGGAGGCGGTTTCACTTGGGGATCAATTTACTTTAAATGGGCATACAATTCTTAACCAAATAACAATTTAAAAGCAAATTAATATGGATTTAAAAGATATTCAAAATCTGATAAAATTTGTAGCCAAATCTGGCGCAAGTGAAGTTAAGTTAGAAATGGAAGATATTAAAATCACCATTAAAACAGGAACTGAAAGAACTGAAACCACCATACTTCAGCAAACACCATCACAAGTTCCTCAAATGGCCACAAGCCCAATAACTTCCCAAGCGCCTGCTCAAGTTGCAGTTGCGGATTCAGTTGTTGCGGAAGCAGCCGTAAAATATATTGAAATCACTTCACCAATAATAGGCACTTTTTACAGAAGACCTGCACCGGACAAACCAGTTTTTGTTGAAGTTGGTGATGTTGTAAGTCCGCATACCGTTGTATGTATGGTTGAAGCAATGAAATTATTCAATGAAATTGAATCAGAAGTTTCAGGTAAAATTGTAAAAATATTAGTGGAAGATGGTACGCCGGTTGAATACGGACAACCAATATTTTTAGTGGACCCGTCATAATTTTAATTCCAATTTGCATGAGGATCTAAGTTTCAAAAAATCTTTTTGATGTTGATCGTCGTCTATAATAATTTGAAAACAGTATGTTTAAAAAAATATTAATTGCAAACAGAGGCGAAATAGCTTTAAGAGTTATACGAACCTGCCGAGAAATGGGTGTTAAAACAGTGGCTGTTTATTCGACTGCCGATGCAGAAAGTTTACACGTACGTTTTGCTGATGAAGCAGTGTGTATTGGACCTCCTCCAAGTAGTGAGTCTTACCTTAAAATGTCGGCAATATTGGCGGCTGCCGAAATAACAAATGCCGATGCCATTCACCCAGGATACGGATTTCTGTCTGAAAACGCTAAATTTTCAAAATTGTGCGAAGAACATGGCATAAAATTTATTGGAGCCACATCAGAGATGATTAGCAAAATGGGTGATAAAGCTTCGGCGCGTGCCACCATGAAAGCCGCAGGCGTGCCAACAATTCCGGGTTCAGAAGGGCTTTTGGAAACCTATGAAGATGCCGAAAAATTGGCCGATGAAATAAAATATCCTGTGATGTTGAAAGCCACTGCAGGTGGTGGAGGAAAAGGGATGAGAGCGGTGTATGCCAAAAGCAACCTTAGAAATGCTTGGGATGCTGCCCGTCAGGAAGCATTTGCCTGTTTTGGAAATGATGGCATGTATATGGAAAAGTTGATTGAAGAGCCCCGCCACATTGAAATTCAAATAATTGGTGATTCTTTTGGGAAAGCTTGTCATTTATCAGAAAGGGATTGTTCTGTTCAACGCCGTCACCAAAAACTGACGGAAGAGTCACCTTCGCCGTTTATGACCACGCAATTGCGAAAAAAAATGGGGGAAGCAGCCGTAAAAGCTGCAGAATATATATCCTATGAGGGAGCCGGAACCATAGAATTTTTAGTGGATAAGCACAGAAACTTCTACTTTATGGAGATGAACACGCGTATTCAGGTGGAGCACCCAATTACAGAACAAGTAATAGATTATGATTTAATTTATGAACAAATAAAAGTTGCGGCTGGAATTCCAATTTCAGGAAAAAACTACTTTCCAAAATTACATTCCATCGAATGCAGGATAAACGCAGAAGATCCTTATAAAGATTTTAGGCCTTCACCGGGTAAAATTACTACCTTGCACATTCCGGGAGGTCACGGAATTCGTGTAGATACGCATGTTTATGCCGGCTATACAATTCCGCCAAACTATGATTCAATGATTGCCAAATTAATTACAACGGCGCAATCCCGCGAAGAAGCCATCAATAAAATGAAAAGAGCTTTGGATGAGTTTGTGATTGAAGGGGTAAAAACCACGATTCCTTTTCACAGACAATTAATGAACCATCCAGATTATATAGCGGGTAATTATACCACTGCGTTTATGGAAAGCTTTGAAATTCAGCCTGAAGAAACCAAGTAAAATTTCAAATTGAAATAAAAATAAAGGAGTTGACTTTTCATCTCCTTTATTTTTTTAAATTTACTTACAATTTTTGAAGGATGAAACGAGGATTACAAATTTTGACAATTAAAGGAATGCTTAAAAGCGAACTTGCCTGTGTGGCAGGCAGCATCTGTTGAAAATAAAAAATAAAAAATAAAATTTAAACAGATGAAGGAAAAAGAGTTGCACTTCGACGGCATTGATAAAATTATTTTAAAACATTTGATGGAAGATGCCCGAACACCAATTTTAAGCATTGCACGAGAAATTGGGATATCAGGCGCGGCAATTCATCAAAGGTTGCGAAAATTGGAAGCCGCCGGATTAATTACCGGCTCTAAATTCACCATCAACCCGAAAGTATTGGGTTATAAAACATTGGCTTTTGTGGGGATTTTCTTGGATTCTGCAAGTAAATATTCCGCAGCCATTGTTCGTTTAAAAGAAATTCCAGAAGTGATTGAAAGTCATTACACCACAGGAAATTATGCCATTTTTATAAAAATTATGTGTAAAGACAATGAGCACTTGATGAAATTGCTCAACCAGGAAATTCAATCTATTAAAGGCGTTGCCAGGACAGAAACCTTTATTTCACTCGATCAACAAATTGACCGTCAAATTAAACTATAAAAAAAGCCGTATTAACGGCTTTTTTTATAGTTTTTAAATTTTTTAATCTCTGCCTCCTAAAATGCTAATACCCCAATAAAGCAACATCGCCAAAGAACCGATAGCTGCAACCAAATAAGTTCTTGCGGCCCAAGTCAATGCATCTTTTGCGCCATCTTGTTCTCTGTTTGTTAGCATATTGTTTGTTTTTAGCCAAGCCAATGCCCTATTGCTGGCATCATATTCAACCGGTAACGTGATAAAACTGAATAAAGTTGCAACAGCCATCATCCCAAGTCCGATAACGGCAATGGTAAAACCAATGCCAGAATCTCCTGATGCGGCGCCCAAAATTAATCCTCCAATAACAAGCCATTGTGAAAATTTAGAAGAAATGTTCACTGCAGGCACTAAAGATGAACGCAATTGCAGCCATTGGTAAGCTTGCGCGTGTTGCACGGCGTGCCCAACTTCATGCGCAGCCACACAAGCAGAAGCGGCGTTTCGTTGTGAATAAACAGATTCACTTAAATTTACGGTTTTGTCTTGCGGATTGTAATGATCGGTCAATTGGCCTGGTGTTGATATGATTTTTACATCATAAATACCGTTGTCATGTAACATTTTTTGGGCAATTTCACTTCCGCTTAAACCGTTTTCTAATTGAATTTCCGAGTAAAATTTAAATTTACTTTTTAGCTTTTGGCTCACCAACCAGCTAATTAAGGATATCAATCCTATTATAACATAAAATCCTATCATATTTTTTTGTAATTAATTAATGTATTTTTTTTTGGTAAATTTACATCATAAATTATTCCAAAATTAAGGAACGGACAAAATGGCAAAAATCCCTCACATTCTTTTAATATACACAGGCGGAACCATCGGGATGGTTAAAGATTATAAAACCGGCGCTTTAAAAATATTTAATTTCGACAAACTTTTAAAACATATCCCCGAGCTTAATCAATTAAATTGTACCATAAGCAGTATTTCGCTTGAAGAACCTATCGATTCATCTAACATGAATCCCGACAATTGGGTTTTTATTGCCGAAATAATTGAAAAAAACTATGAGAAGTTTGATGGATTTGTGGTTTTGCATGGATCAGACACCATGTCTTATACTGCTTCTGCAATTAGCTTTATGTTCGAAAATCTTTCAAAACCCGTTATTTTTACGGGTTCACAATTGCCAATAGGTGATTTAAGAACTGATGCCAAAGAAAATTTAATTACCTCAATTGAAGTTGCGGCATCCCAAGAAAACGGTGTGCCAATAATTTCGGAAGTCTGTTTATATTTTGAATACAAATTGTATCGCGCAAACAGAACCACAAAAATCAATGCCGAACATTTTGAAGCATTTACCTCACCTAATTTCCCTCCACTGGGAGAAAGCGGGGTTCATTTAAAATTTTACAAGCAATTAATTAATAAATCAAAAAAAACAAAACCCTTTACAGTTCGAAAACATTTGGACAATAATATTGTGATATTAAAAATATTTCCTGGAATTACAGAGAAAACAATAGCCAGTATTTTGGGAATTGAAGGGCTTAAGGGAGTGATTTTAGAAACATTTGGATCGGGAAATGCACCTACCGATAAATGGTTTATTGATTTGCTGAAAGAATCAATAAATAAAGGTGTTCAAATTGTGAATGTAACCCAATGCATTTCCGGAAGTGTCATAATGGGCCATTATGAAACCAGCGTTGAATTAAAAAAAGCAGGGATTATAAACGGTGGAGACATCACAACAGAATCAGCTTTGGCTAAATTGATGTTCTTGTTGGGTGAAAAAATTCCAAAAAATAAATTTAAGGCTATTTTTGAAGCCCAACTGAGGGGGGAAATTAGTATGCTTGAATAATCTTTTTTTAATCAAATGGGGCTTTGTTGATATAATTTTTAATATTTTATGTTAAAACACTGCAATTTTTGTAAATTATAAAAAAAATATACAGTAAAAATAATCTTTTTAAATTGTTCATAAAATTTTTAGAACTCAACATTTTTTTGTTACTTGCCATACGCAAAAGATGTCTGAACGTAGAGGTATTAGATAAGTTAAAGACTTTAAAATCTTTCTCTTCGCTGACTTGTTTGTTTTATAAAAATTATTATATATTTAACCCGTGAAATTAATAAATTAACTATTAGACAATGAAAAGACTATTTACTATCCTTGCAATCACAGGATTATTGTTATTTGGAGCAGCACCTAAAGCTTTTGCACAAGATGCAGCAAACACAGAACAAGTTGCGGATGCAACCGAATCAAAAACATTTCATCAAGAATTAAAACAACGTTTCATTGAAGGAGGCCCTTTCTTTATGGGAATCGTATTGGTGGCCTTAATTTTAGGGTTGGCAATTGCAATTGAAAGAATTATTTACCTTAACATGGCGACTACAAACACTAAAAAATTAGTAAGCCAAATTGATGAAGCATTAGCTTCAGGTGGTGTTGAAGCCGCAAAGGAAGTTTGCAGAAACACGAAAGGCCCTGTTGCTTCTATATTCTATCAAGGATTAGACAGAATGGACGAAGGCGTTGAATCAGCTGAAAAAGCCGTTGTTGCTTATGGTGGCGTTCAAATGGGATTGTTGGAAAAAAATATTTCTTGGTTATCTTTATTTATTGCTTTGGCGCCAATGCTTGGTTTCATGGGTACTGTAATCGGTATGATTAGTGCTTTTGACTCTATTCAAGCTGCAGGAGATATCTCTCCAACAGTTGTTGCCGGAGGTATTAAAGTGGCCTTGTTAACAACTGTGTTTGGTTTAGTTGTTGCAATTATTCTTCAAGTTTTTTATAATTACATTATCTCTAAAGTAGATAGCATTGTAAACAATATGGAAGATGCTTCAATTTCACTGGTTGACCTTTTGGTTAGATACAAAAAATAATAATTATGAATACGAAAACATCTAAAATATTAACTTTTGTTACTGGTTTTATAGGATTGGTAGGTTTCTACTTTTTCGTTAGGATAGTAATGGAAGGAGATACAGCTATCATGGAAGATGGTGATTTACAAAGCAGTATTCTTTCTCCTTTTATTTCCTTTTCTATTTTTTTATTGATAACTACGGCGGCGATTGCAGTGATTTTTTCATTGCTCAATTTAACCAAGCATCCTGAAGTATTAAAAAGAACTTTATTGGGCGTTGGGGCTATGGCACTTTTATTGGTATTGGCTTATGCTTTTTCCGGTGATGAAGCCGTAACTGATGCAATGGGCAAAGTATTGCCTCTTGGCGAAGCAGGAAGTGTTTCTAAATGGGTAAGTACCTTAATTAATTACAGTTTTATTTTAGGAACTATTGGTTTAGGTTTCTTTTTATTTGACTTTGTAAGATCACTTGTAAAAAATTAAGATAATTATGGCAAGAAGAGAAAATTCAGAAATTAATGCTGGTTCAATGGCAGACATTGCGTTCTTGCTTTTAATATTTTTCTTAGTGACTACTACGATGGATGTTGATTCAGGTATTGCGCGTAAATTGCCCGAAAAAACAGATGTACCGTCTGATGTAATTGTAAGAGAAAAAAACGTTTTAGATATCGTTGTCAACAGAAATAACCAGTTGTTGATTGAAAATGAATATGTAAAAGTAACCGACGTTAAACGGTTGGCAATGAAGTTTATTGATAATGGAGGTGGTTTGGGTACTCCAATTGACGATAAACCGGGTGAACCTTGCGATTATTGCGGCGGTGATAAAGATCCAAATTCTTCCGATCATCCTACACGAGCCATTATTTCTTTACAAAGTGATAGAGGTACCACTTATGGTATGTATATCTCAATTCAAAATGAAATTGAGGCAGCCTATAATGAGTTAAGAAATACACTTTCTAAAAAATTATATGGCAGATCTTACGACGAATTACTTAATGATTACAAGGACAATCCCACAAAAAGTTTACAGGAGAAAATAGACGATTTGAAAAATAAGTATCCTCAAATTATTACTGAACCTGAACCGATAAAATAATAGCATGTTATGAGTAAATTTAAAAAGAAGAAAAAAGGTTTACCTGCAATTTCTACGGCATCTTTACCTGATATTGTATTTATGTTATTGTTCTTTTTCATGGTATCTACCACGATGCGCGAAACCGATTTGTTGATTAAAAAACCGGCGCTTCCAGTAGCTAGTGAAGTGAAAAAATTGGAGCTTAAAAGTTTGGTAAGCACTATTTATGTTGGTAAATCAAAAGATACCAGAATTTCTGGAGATAAAATCCAAGTAAATGATAAGATAGTGGAGGTTAAAGACATTCCAAGTTTTATTTTTTCTGAAAGAGCTTTAAGAAAGGAAGATGAGGTTAAGTTTATGACCACTTCCATTAAAGCAGATAAGGAAGCCAGTGTAGGCACAATTTTAGACATAAAGGAACAATTAAGGGACATAAATGCATTAAAAATTAGTTTCTCAACTTCAAAAGGAAACGATTTAAGCGGTAATTATAAATAGTAGCTTTAGAAATTCTAACGCTTATAAAAATAAAAAAGCCAATCAATTAATATTTGATTGGCTTTTTTATTTTTATAAGCTACCTTTGGGGTATGGGTAAATACTGGTTGTTAATTTTGTTGTTGTTTAGCTTTTTGAAACCGCAGGCTCAGGTTAATAATGATTCAATTATTGATTTAAAATATTTGGAAGATCAGTTATATCTGTCGCTAACCTACACAATTTTGCGAAACAAACCTGCTGCAATTTCTCAGAACGGGTTTTCAGGCGGATTTTCTTTTGGGTTTATAAAAGATATTCCCTTAAACGAACGTCGAAATGTGGGTTTTGGGGTTGGAGCGGGATATGCCTATAATGTGTATGTTCAAAATTTAAAAATTTCCAGAGAAAATCAAGCCACGGTATTTGAATTGGCGGAAAATTATAAAACGAACAGATTGGGAATTAATTCCGTGGAGACGCCTATCGAATTTCGATGGCGGACATCTACGCCCGAAAAATATACTTTCTGGCGGGTTTATGGCGGTGTAAAATTTTCTTACTTGTTAACTTCAAAATCAAAATTTACCGATTCCGAAGTTGAGCTAACCACTAAAAACATCCCCGAATTGAATAAGATTCAATATGGGGCCACTTTAGCGACAGGCTATGGAAATTGGAATCTTTACTTTTATTATGGTTTAAGGCCTTTGTTCAAAGATGCTGTGTTCAATGGACAAAGTATTGATTTAAAAGACATTAGAATTGGTTTGAAATTTTACATTATGTAAA
The DNA here is from genome assembly GCA_014859175.1 of Lutibacter sp. GTDB lineage: Bacteria > Bacteroidota > Bacteroidia > Flavobacteriales > Flavobacteriaceae > Lutibacter. Next base: position 11,691 of record JACUUQ010000059.1, read on the forward strand.
TAAAGTAAACAAGAAACTGAGCGGACAAACCAATAACACTGCCCAATAACACTTCATTTAATTGATGCGCACGCAATCTTAGCCTTGCAGATGCCACCAAACCCACCAAAACGAATAAGGCTGCCAAAATACCTATTAAATTTATTTTATAGTAATAACTAAAATATATTAGAAATCCAATAAGACCAGAAATTGCCAAAGTATGCAGACTTATTTTAATATTTAGATATAAAAAAAAGGAACTGCATATTAAACTTAAACCATAGCCAAAAAAGAAGAGTGCCAATAGATCAACAATTGTTGATTTATAAAGCCAATGCCCAATAATAAATGCGATAGAAATAAACAGCAACAACGGAAATTTACGTTCTTCAATAGTTACCATATGGTAGCTTGTTATCATTTCAAATCGTTTCAAAAGCCATAATAGCCCTATTGGAAACAAATAAGTGCCAATAAAAATCACTGTAATGATGATATATTCTTGAGGTTTAAAAATAAATTTAGGGATAAAAAGAAAAAACAAAATAGTTCCAATGATGGGGAAATTTATTGGATGAAAAAAATAGGAAATAAATTTTGAAAATTTCATAGTCATTTTTAAGCAATTTGCTAAAATATTTTTCTTAAACGAGCCACCGGAATGTCTAATTGTTCCCTGTATTTTGCGATTGTTCTTCTTGCGATGGGATAACCTTTTTCCTTTAAAATCAAGGCCAATTTATCATCGGTTAGCGGCTTCTTTTTATCTTCCTTTTTTATGACAGTTTCCAAGATGTTCTTTATTTCTCTGGTTGAAACATCCTCACCCTGGTCATTTTTCATTGATTCGGAGAAAAACTCTTTAATTAACTTGGTGCCATATGGCGTAGAAACGTATTTGCTGCTCGCCACACGGGAAACGGTAGAAACATCCATATCAATTACATCGGCGATATCTTTTAATATCATAGGTTTTAATTTGCGTTCATCACCCGTTAAAAAATATTCTTTTTGATGCTGCATAATGGCGTTCATATTTAATAGCAAGGTTTGTTGACGCTGCTTTATTGCATCAATAAACCATTTTGCGGCATCCAATTTGTGCTTTATAAACATGACAGCTTCCTTTTGCAATTTCGATTTTTCGCTGGAATCCTTGTAGCCGTGCATTAAATTATTATATTCATTTGAAACATGAAGTTCGGGTGCGTTTCTGGAATTAAGCGTCAATTCCAACTCGCCATCAACAATTCTAATAGTAAAATCGGGCACAATTTGTTCCGTTATTTTACTGTTGCCAACAAAAGAACCACCTGGTTTTGGATTGAGTTTTTCAATTTGTTTTATGGCGTCTTTTAACTCGGCTTCAGAAACATGAAACTTCTGCAACAATTTGTTGTAATGTTTTTTTACAAAATGTTCGAAGCCATTTTCTAAAATGTCAATGGCCAGATTTATGGACGGTTTTTCTTGCTTTCGTTTCAGCTGTATGATCAAACATTCTTTTAAATCCCGGGCTCCAACACCTGCGGGATCTAATTGCTGAACAATTTTCAGCAAACGATCCAATTCTTCTTTGGTGGTAAAAACATTTTCCGTGAAGGCCAAATCATCTAAAATATCAACCAAATCACGGCGAATATACCCGCTGTCATCAATGCTTCCAATCAAAAAATCAGTGATAATTTCTTCCTCTTCCGTTAAACGATAGGTATTTATCTGATTTTTTAAATGCTGTGTAAATGATGGACCGGAAGCAAACGGAATATCCTTTTCTTCATCATCAGGAGAATAATTATTCGCTTGCGTTTTGTAATTCGGAATTTCATCATCGCTTAAATATTCATCAATATTTATGTCATCAGCATTGATGCTTTCATTGCCGGTTTCGTCATATTCATCATAGGTGTCGCTTAGCTGCGAATTGTCATAGTCTTCCGCATTTTCATCTTGGATTTCTAAAGCCGGATTTTCTTCTAATTCCTGTTTAAGGCGTTGTTCAAATTCTTGCGTAGGCAATTGAATCAACTTCATAAGTTGAATTTGCTGCGGAGATAATTTCTGCGATAATTTGAATTGTAAACCTTGTTTCAGCATAAATTAAAATAGCTTTTTATAAAAATACGAAAAAAACACCGCATTTACTAAATGATGTTATTATTGATTATAATTTAATTTATTAGAATTCTGCATTTTGTGGTGTTCTTGGATAAGGGATTACATCTCTTATATTGCCCATTCCTGTGGTAAACTGCACCAAACGTTCAAATCCTAAACCAAAGCCGCTATGAACTGCCGTACCAAATTTTCGGGTATCCAAATACCACCACAATTCTTTTTCGTCTATACCAAGATTTGCCATTTTTTGTTGCAGCACTTCCAATCGTTCTTCACGTTGGCTTCCGCCCACAATTTCGCCAATTCCCGGAAATAATACATCCATGGCTCTTACGGTTTTTCCGTCATCATTCAAACGCATATAAAAAGCCTTTATTTTTGCTGGATAATCGTATAAAATTACCGGACATTTAAAGTGTTTTTCAACCAAAAAGCGTTCGTGCTCGCTTTGAAGATCGGTGCCCCATTCTTCAATTAAATATTGGAATTTTTTCTTTTTGTTTGGCGTTGAATTTTTTAAAATATCGATGGCTTCTGTATAGCTGACACGAATAAAATTATTTTCAACAATGAAGTTCAGTTTTTCAATAAGGCTCATTTCATTACGATCCGATGCTGGTTTCGTCTTGTCTTCATCAGCCAGCCTGTTGTTTAAAAATGCCAAATCATCTTTGCAGTTTTTTAAAACATAGGAAATAACCGATTTAATAAAATCCTCTGCCAGGTCCATATTGTCATCTAAATTGTTGAAAGCCACTTCAGGTTCAATCATCCAAAATTCGGCCAAATGACGTGTTGTATTTGAGTTTTCAGCCCTAAATGTTGGCCCGAAAGTATATACTTTCCCCAACGCCATCGCGTAGGTTTCCGCTTCTAATTGTCCCGACACGGTTAAATTTGTCAATTTTCCGAAGAAATCTTTAGAATAATCAATTTTTCCCGCTTCATTTCTTGGCGGATTGTTGGCGTCAAGCGTAGTGACATTGAACATTTCTCCCGCGCCTTCAGCATCTGATCCTGTAATTATTGGCGCATGAAAATTGTAAAAGCCATTTTTGATAAAATATTCATGAACCGCAAAAGACAATGCCGATCGCACGCGCATTACCGCACTAAAAGTATTTGTTCTTATGCGTAAATGAGCGTTTTCGCGCAAAAATTCGAAACTGTGTTTTTTGGGCTGAATAGGATATTCTTCCGGATTTGAGTCGCCTAAAATTTCAATTGCTGAAATTTGAATTTCAACGTTCTGGCCTTTTCCCAAACTTTCTGTCAATATTCCCTTTACAGCTATTGCCGCACCGGTTGTAATGCGTTTTAAAATGCGTTCATCGGTATTCTCAAAATCAACAATACATTGAATGGTATTAATAGTTGTTCCGTCATTTAACGCAATAAAACGATTTGCCCTAAATGTTCTGACCCAACCTTTAAGATTAACTTCTTGCGGAAAATTGGTTGAATTTAAAAGTTCAGCCACATTGCTTCTTGTCATATTCTAAATTTTATTTGCGTTGCAAAGATACGGTTTCAATTGATATTTAAAAAGTCAAAATGACTGCTATTCCCAGAGGGAAATTTAAGTGGAAATTTTGCGTATTTTACAGCAATTTATTTGAAGCTTGTTTTATTTTAGTTGTTAAAAATGGCTAAGTTCTATTTAAAACAGCATTTGCGTTAGGGATTACTTCACCTATTATTTATTTTTTATAGGAGTTCAGTGA
>JACUUQ010000290.1 GCA_014859175.1 Lutibacter sp.
AGATAACCAAGGCTGAAAAGCAAGTGAAAATTGGTTTAAAAAATATAATATTGATTGATTGATTTGTTTTATTGTTCTTAAAGGGTTTCCGAAAAGTTAAACTAAGAAATGAAATTGAAGCTGTAGTTGGCAAAAGAATTCATCTCAAAAAAATTAACTTCTCAGAAACCCTTCTTTGTTAACTGATGTTTGCCCACTGCGTGCTGTTTTTACTCAATTCCATATAAGCAATCCTAATAAATCTATTTTCCGCTGCATTTAAATCGGGATCTTTGTCCAGCAGTTCCATCGCCATGGATCTCGCAATTTTCAAGAGATTGGCGTCTTTCACCAAATCGGCTATTTTGAGGTTTAGGATGCCGCTTTGTTGCGTGCCCATCAAGTTCCCGGGGCCCCGAAGTTTTAAATCCACTTCCGCAATTTTAAAACCGTCACTGGTATCGACCATGGTTTTTAAGCGCACTTTTGCATCATCGGACAATTTGAAACTCGACATTAATATACAGTAGCTCTGCGCTGCCCCACGTCCTACCCGTCCACGCAACTGATGCAACTGCGACAGGCCAAAACGCTCGGCGCTCTCTATCACCATCACGCTCGAATTGGGAATGTCCACCCCTACTTCAATCACCGTGGTGGCCACCATAATCTGGGTTTCCCCTTTTTGGAAACGCTGCATTTCATAAGCTTTGTCTTCGGCTTTCATTTGTCCGTGCACAATGCTGATCTGGTAGGTTGGTTTCGGAAACTCGCGCGTAATGCTTTCATAACCATCCATCAAATCCTTATAATCCATGACTTCTGATTCGTTAATCAGCGGATACACCACATACACCTGCCGGCCTTTGGCAATTTCTTCCTTGAGAAATTTGAATACCGACAGCCGGTTGGCATCATAACGGTGCGCCGTAACCACTTCTTTTCTGTTAGGCGGCAGTTCATCAATTACCGAAATATCCAAATCACCATAGAGGCTCATTGCCAAAGTACGGGGAATTGGGGTGGCCGTCATCACCAAAATGTGCGGAGGCAACACGTTCTTTTTCCATAGTTTAGCGCGTTGTTCCACCCCAAAACGGTGCTGCTCATCGATAATGGCAATCCCAAGATTGCGGAATTTTACTTTATCTTCAATCAACGCGTGCGTACCTATCAATATATGCAGTTCACCCGATTCCAATTGTGCGTGCAATATTTTTCGGTCTTTGGTTTTGGTGGAGCCCGTGAGCAATTTTACGTTCACGTTCATTCCATGCAGAAAATTGACTAATGCATTGTAATGCTGCGTGGCTAAAATTTCGGTAGGTGCCATAAACGCGGCCTGAAATCCGTTATCCAACGCAATTAAAATGGTGAGCAAGGCCACAATGGTTTTTCCCGAGCCCACATCGCCCTGAAGCAAACGGTTCATTTGCGCATTGGAGCCCATATCTTTCCTGATTTCCTTCAGCACGCGTTTTTGCGCGTTGGTCAGTTCAAAAGGCAGGTTGTTTTTATAAAAATGATTGAAATAATCCCCTACTTTCAGAAAAGGATAGCCTTTAAATTTGGATTTTCTGATCAATTTCTTCCGAAGCAATTGCAACTGGATAAAAAAGAACTCTTCAAATTTAAGTCGGTGTTGCGCTTTGGTCAGCATTTCCTGGGTTCTCGGAAAATGGATGTTCAACAAAGCTTCGTTTTTTGAAATCAATTTTAATCTTTCTATGACATCCGTAGAAAGTGTTTCGTTAAAATTTCCATGAAGTTCTTCAAATAAGCTTTGCATCATTTTAGAAATCACCCTGTTGGTCACCCCTTTATTCACCAGTTTTTCGGTGGATGGATATACGGGTTGCATGGCGGTGCGCAGACTTTTGTTGTAGTCGGCCAGCAATTCCATTTCGGGATGCGGCATCGAAAACAAGCCTTTAAAAAAATTGGTTTTTCCGAAAATTACATAGGGCGTGTTTATTTTTATCGCCTCCTTGATCCATTTGACACCCCTAAACCAAACCAGTTCCATGGTGCCGGTTTCATCGGAAAAAGTCGCCACCAGCCTACTACTTCCCTTTGCCTGCTGCACGGTTCTCAGTTCCGTTATTTTTCCCAAAATCTGAATTTCCGAGCTGTTTTGCTGCAACTGGCTGATCATCATAAACTGGGATCTGTCAATATATCGGTTCGGAAAAAAGTTCAACAAATCACCAAATGTGCGAATGCCCAATTCCGATTTCAGCAAATCGGCCCTGGCAGGCCCTACGCCTTTTAAATAGGAAATTGCAGTGTTTAAATTGTTAATCGACATTTGGTTTTTTGAAAAGACGAAGGTAAGGATTTTTTGATTTATTATTTATGATTTGGTTGGGGCTCGACAGTTTTGTTGCTATTAAAATTTCGTTAGGAATCAACAGGTTGCCGTACCAACGTTCTTTTTATTGGGCTTCGTCTTTGCGAAAGAGCTGCGAAATGAAATTAAGCAGCGAATGCGGCAATCTGTTATTATGCTTACAATCATGATTGCGGTAGCTCACGACAGGTT
>JACUUQ010000060.1 GCA_014859175.1 Lutibacter sp.
CTGGCTGTAATTACTTTTAACATAATTGCTAACGATATAGACCTAAAGGCACTATATCTGCAATTATGTGTAAATAGCCGTGAAGTACGGCTATACAGCAATTACAATGTTTGTATTATAATGTTAGCGTTATGTTACTTTGCTTTGGGAAAAAGCAATATTAATTTTTATTTTGAAAAGTTTTATACCTAAAAGTTTCTCACAAATTTAATGGAACACTTATTTTGCTGACTGACGAAAGGAGGGAAGCGAAATGTGTGTGGAATGGGAAAATTGTCTCTCATTTTCTTATTATTATGGAATCCCGTAAATAGTTGCTTATTCAGTTCAGTATATTTAGGTTTGAATATTTAAAAATAACTATTATGATGAAAATTGAAGCTATTAAACCTGGTCCAAAACCCAAAAAAGATGATGGGTCATTAGATAAAAGAAGGAGAGTTACACCTGAAAAGAAAAAAGATTACACTCCACCATTAAAACCACACAAACACAAACCTAATGATTAATATATAGAAGTTTGTGAATACTACACACCATTTGAACAAAAGCAAAGTTTACTTCTACAATGTTAATGAATCCTGACGAAAGGAGGAAAGTTTAATATGTGTGTCAAAGTAAAATATTTCATATTAAATCGTTAAATTTGATATTTAAATTTACATATAGTTGAAATGAGTGAAACAAAAATCCCAAAAGCCTTATTAGATCAAATAAAAGATGGAAATGTAATTTTATTTTTAGGAGCTGGGTCAGCTTTTGATTCTAAACATTTGAAAGGTGATCGACCTCCAACTGGTAAACAATTAGCGAATTTAATTGCTGGAAATTTTTTAGGAGATGCTTACTTAGATATGGATTTGCAATATGTTTCAGAACTTGCTATTAGTGAAACTGATTTATTTACAGTTCAAAAATTTGTAGCTGATATTTTTAAAGAATTTAAGCCTGGGGATCATCATTTAAGAATACCACTTTATCGTTGGCAATCTATTTATACAACTAATTTTGATCTCATTATTGAAAATTCCTATGACAAAGTCAGGGATAGACAACAAAGTTTAGCCACATTTGTAAAAAATGGAGAAAGAATTAGAGATAAAATGATTATTCCAAACTCTATAATGTTCAATAAACTTCACGGTTCTATCGTAGATATTCAAGATCTAAATCTACCCCTTATTTTAACTCCAGATCAATATGTAGACCATAGAGAAAATAGAAGTAATTTATTTGATAGACTAAAGGCCGAATCTAATGAATACCCAATTTTATTTGTGGGGTTTAGTTTTGCGGATTTAGATATAAGACAAACACTTAAAGAACTTGAAAAATTGGGAAGTGCTAGACCAAGATCATTTATGATTGGACCAAATATAACAGACCCAGAACAAAGATTATGGGACCAAAAAAAAATATCTTCAATTAAACTCACATTTAAGGAGTTTATGGAAATTTTAAAAAGTGAAATAACTGATAATGAGCGAATATTAAGTGGAGTAATTAAAAATAATTTTTCTCATCCTATTAAAAGTAAATTTCAGTCAGGAGTTAAAGAGCCTTCAGAAAGATTAATGGAATTTTTAGATAGAGATGTAGTTTATATACATAGCAATCTTGCAGAAGAAAATACAGATCCAAAATCTTTTTATAAAGGGTACTTTGAAGGTTGGGATCCAATAATTAAAAATTATGATGTTCAAAGAAATATTACAGACTCTATTTTATCGGAGGTTTTTTTAATTGAAGAAGAAGAGAGATTAACGGAACAAGAATTATATTTAATTAAAGGGAATGCTGGTTCTGGGAAGACCGTTTTACTTCATAGATTAGCTTGGGAGGCTTCTGTAACGTTTAGCAATCTTTGTTTATACTATAAATCTGATGTTTCTATTGAATACAATCGGCTTTCTGAATTATATGAGTTAGTTAAAGAAAGAATTTATCTTTTTGTTGATAATGTAACTGAAAAAGCAGATGATATTGAATATATTTTAATAAAGGCAAAGAAAGACAAAATACCACTGACCATTATCGCTGCAGAAAGAACAAACGTCTGGAATGTTACAGGTGAAAGGTTATCTTTATTTCTAAGTAGAAGTTATACTTTAGGGTATCTAAATGATAAGGAAATTAATGATTTAATAAGTTTATTAACGAAGTATAAATCACTAGGTTATTTGACTGGGAAAAGTATAGAAAAACAAAAAGAAGCATTATCAGAAAAATCAGGAAGAGAATTGTTAGTAGCACTTTATGAGGCAACTGCTGGAAAACCATTTCCAGACATTATTATGGATGAATATAAATCAATTCCAAGTGAGGAAGCTCAAAATTTATATTTAACTATATGTATGTTTCATAGAATTGGAACATATGCAAGAGCAGGAAATATTTCTAGATTACATAATATTAGTTTTTCATATTTTAAAGATCAACTATTTAAACCTTTAGAATCGGTAGTGTATAATCACAGAAATTATGTTATAAATGATTATGTTTTTACTACTAGACATCAATATATTGCCGAATTAGTTTTTGAGCAAGTATTAGTAGATCAAGATGCTCGATTTCAAAAATATATAAATGTAATAAGTAGTTTAGATGTAGATTATGAAAGTGATAGACAAGTGTTCATAGCTTTAACAAATGCAAGAAAACTAATGGATACTTTTAAGGAAGTTGAAAAAATTAGAATTATTTACGAAGTAGCATATGAAAATTTAGGTGAAGATGCTTCATTACTTCAGCAAGAATCAATTTTTGAAATGAATTCAAACGGAGGTAATCTTGAAAAAGCTGATTTACTTCTGAAAAGAGCTCACGAAGTTGACCCTAATAATGGCTTTATTTCACATTCTAAAGCTGAATTTCTTCTGCGCAAAGCCACTAATTCAAGGCAACCACTTGTGGTTAAAAAACTGTTAACATCAGCTAAAGAGATTTGTAGCAATATCATAAAGGATAAAAATGGTAGGAACATTTCACACGGTTACCATACGTTATTGAAAATTTATTTATATGAACTCGAAATGTTATTTAAAGATGAGAATAATGAACTTATAGATGTTAAAATTCAAGAGTTTGAAAAAACAATTAGTAAAGCTATGCAAAGCTATTCTAATGAAAGTTTTTTGTTAGATGCTGAATCTAGTTTTAATGAGTTAATTGATAATTTACCACAAGCATTACAATCATTAGAATCTGCTTTTGAATTAAATAAGAGAAGTCCATACTTAGCTACTAGGTTATCTAATTACTATGTTGATAATGATAATCTGGATGGTGCATTAAAAGTATTGCAAGAATCAATAAATTTAAATCTAAGTAATAAAGATTTAAACTTTAAATATTCAAAATTGCTAATTAAAAAAAATCCAGAAGAGTACAATGATATTAAACACTACTTGAGAAAGTCATTTGTGAAAAATGATAAAAGATATGAAGCTCAATTTTGGTATGCTAGAACATTATATTTACTGGGAGATAATGAATATTCTGAGTTTTTTAATTATTTAAAAAGTGTTCCTCTTGATGTTAGAAAAAAGAAGGAGGCTCAAGGAATTGTAACAGAAAATAACGTAGCAAAAGTATTTGATGGTACTGTTATGCGTCTGGAAAACTCTTATGGATTTATAAAACAAGACTTTAGTGGGGAAACTATATATTTTTATAGAAATAAGAATCTTGAGGATTTGAGGTTTAATTCAAGAATTAAGTTTAATAAGGCTTTTAATTATAATGGACCAATTGCACTTATTATTATGTAAAATGGAATTTTTACCTCCTCCTCATAAAACTTTGACTAAACAATAGGCGAATGATCGTTTATATTATAGGGATTTAGTAATTATATAATTGATAATCTATGTATTATGATAAAGTATAATTAAATTAAAGAGTTCAAATTTTTCCAAAATATAGAGAATCGGAATGTGTGTGGAATGGGAAAATAATTCCTAATTTATCTTGCAAAATCAAAAAACTGTCCGTAAGTTTGTCCGTGTCCGTAAAAACGTCCGTAAAAAAACAACATGGCAACAATAAATTATTATTTAGATAAAACTGATAAAAAAGGTTTGTCTCCCATTCATTTAAGAATTAATTGTAATGGAAAGCAAATTAAGATTTCAACTGGAGAAAAGATTTCTATTGATGATTTTGATAAAGATGCCCAACAAGTAAAGGTCACTTCCAAAAATCACATAGAAGTTAATCATTATCTAACCTATTTAAAGGATAGAACCGATGAATTATTCACTAAATCTTATAAAAAGAACTACACTAACAAGGAAATAAAAGACACTTTAAATGATTTTGTAAACGCTTATAAGGAAGACCATAATTTCAATATCTTAAGGGAGCAAATATCACTTTATGGCCAGCCATTCACATTTGTTGATTTATTTGCCGGTGCTGGTGGTTTTAGCGAGGGTTTTATTCAAGCAGAACACAACAATAAATTTTTTGACTTTCTTGTCGCCAATGATATAAATGAAAATTGTGAGTTAACTCATCTTGTCAGATATAATCATCAATTAGGGCTTGATGCAGAATTTTTATGCCAAGATATTACAGAACCTGATTTTCTTGATAATTTACTTGCCAAAATTGGAGGAAAAAAAGTAGATGTTGTTTGTGGCGGACCGCCTTGCCAAAGTTTTAGTCTTGCTGGAAAGCGTAGGAAATTTGATAAAAAAGATGATTTATTTTCGCACTATTTGGAGGTTATTAAAATTTTGCAACCAAAATACTTTGTGATGGAGAATGTGAAAGGTATATTGACAAAGGAAAAAGGAGAAATTAAAAAACTTATTCTTAAAGAAATAAATTCAATTGTAGATATTCACGAAATTCCAAAACTTACTGATTTTATAAAAGATTTAAAGAAAACAAATAAACAAGATGATTTTTTATTGGATTGTTTGATTAAAAGAGTTGAAATTGAGCAATATAGCGATTTAAAAGCTGAAGAAGCCAATGAAGTTTATATCAAGACAATTGAGGCTAAATTTCGTAAATTAACGCCCGAAATTGTTGATTATAAAACAAGTAAAACAGATGAGAGAATAAGTACAATTCGCCATGGATTTAATTTGTTGGTTAGAAATAAGGAATGGGAAAAATTAAAAAGAGATATTATTAAGGAAAAAGATTTTTGTAATATTGACAATGATTATTTTTCTGATAGTTTTACCAATTTCTTGACGGAATTAGATGCAAATGAGATTATTAAGAAAATCGAAGAAGCGTTTACGAGATTGAATGTCGCAAAATCACATACTAAAATTTGTAATGACATTTTAACGGCATTAAAAATATATACCCAAAATGTTGACGATTGTTTATTATATATCAAAGATTTTTGTGACAAAAAACAGAAGTTAGAATTAGATAAATTAATTAATGACATAAGGTTATATAAAATTGAAGCACCTTTTGTTGCAAATTCTTCTAATTATGGTGTTCCTCAAAATCGTGAAAGAGTTTTATTTATTGGCTGTAGAAAAGACCAAAAATTTATATCTGAAATCCCCGCTACAGTAAGTGAAGCGGAAAAAGTATCTGTTTTTGAAGCTTTGTATGATTTAGATTTTATCGGAAATGATGAAGAAGCCCATCATTATGAGTTGGTTGATATTTCAAAGCAGTACAATGGTTCTGCAAATAAAATGAAAAGTCTTTTAAAACAGAGAGAAATTAGCGGAAAGCCTAACAATGTCAGTGGAAAAACTTTTTCGGATTGGAGTAAAATGGGAAGATTAAATGGACGATTTAAAAATGCCAAAACACCATTTTACGTTAAAAGTGCTGAAGCCTTAAAAAATGGAGAAAAAGTATATGATATACTTCATAACCATAAATCAAGTAAACAAAATGAAGATGTCATTAAACGTTTAGATATAATTTTGAGAGAAGGAAATTATAAAAAAGCACAGTGCAAATTGGAAGAATGTGGCTTATTATCTAACAAGCGAAATTATAATGTACTTAATCCACAAACTCAAAGTCCAACAGTTATGACAATTGCAGATGATTATATTCATTATAATACGCCAAGGGCATTGACTGTTAGAGAAATGGCCAGATTACAATCTTTTGATGACTCTTTTGTTTTTCAAGGAAAACGCTCAACAGGAGGAAACAACAGAAAAACCGAAGTTCCGCAATATACGTTAGTTGGTAACGCAGTGCCACCACTTTTAGCGAGAGCAGTTGCTACAGAAATTTTAAAAAATATTAAATGAGATTATTAACCAATCAAGAAGAGGAAAAACTAAAAGTTTTAACTGAAAACTCAATCTCATTAACTTTAATTGAACCTACAGAAACTGGCTTGAAAAAATCCATAATGGATGCAACTGGTACAGTTAGAAATTACCTAAAGTCAAAGAATTTTCACGATTATAATTTACAAACGCAAGGACCTGAAAATAAAGTAATTATTGACGCATTAATTTATGAAGCAGATTCAGTTTTAAAATCCAAAGCATCTTTATACAGACCAATAACAAAAAAAGGTGATCCAAGAATTTGGTTTATGGGGTTAACAAAATATGCCAATCCCAATGATATTCTTGCATTAATTTGTTTTGAAGATGTAATTCATGTTCTTAATTTGACTCAATTACCTGTTGAACAACTAATAGATTCATCTAATACTAATCCATTAAAGGAATTAATCGAAGAGATTAACTATATTGAAAATGCCGTTTCTAAAGAGTTATTAAATATGTTAATAAATCTTGCTAAAGGAAAACCAATTTTGTCGATGCTTAATGCAGATACCTCAGTTGGACGAACTTTAGAAAAAGCTTTAGGAATTGATATTAATTCATCAAAATTACCTGATTACAAAGGCATTGAGTTAAAATCTTTTAGAGAAAAAAAAGGCAATCGAAAAAATTTGTTTGCCCAAGTTCCAGATTGGAAATTGAGTAAGTTTAAAAGTTCTTCAGATATTTTAGATGCGTTTGGATATTGGAGAGAAGAAAATTTTAAATTGTATTGTACAGTTTCTGGAATCACCACTAATTCGCAAGGACTTTCATTAAAAGTAGATTATGATTTTAATCAACTTGTTGAAAACTCAAATGATAAAAGAGTAGGGGATTTCGTAGTGTGGACATTAGATAAATTACATAAAAGACTACTTGAAAAACATAAAGAGACATTTTGGGTTTCCGCAGAAAGCCTTTATGATGATGGAAAAGAGTATTTTCAGTACAAAAAAGTTGAACATACAAGAAAACCAATTGTATCCCAATTTGATATTCTTTTGGAACAGGGAATTATAACTTTAGACCATTTAATAAAGAGAAATTCAAAAGGAATTGTTGTTGAAAAAGGACCAATATTTAAAATTAAGCCAAATAGTTTAAATTTATTGTTTCCGCCAAGTAACATTTATGATTTGTTAATTTAGTTTACATTATGTTAAATAGAATTAAACTAAAGAAAGCCAAATTGTAACTGAATTAAAGCAAGTGTTTAGAAATTTTTATTTTCGAAAATTTTAAACTGTTGCGACAACTTTACGAAAACAATCTGAAAACTTTTGGAACGTGATTATCCTAAATATTCAAAATAGTAGTAAGTAACTAAAAATATTGCTTTTTTTGCGTTGGCAAGCGGCTGCAAATTACTCGTGTGTTTTTTATTTGAACTCGTGAATGCTGCGCATTTGTGTTACAAAACAATAAAGGTGTTGGCAACGGCAACTACGAAGTAATCACGAACACAGCTTTATAAAATAAAAAAAGCAGTGAGTAATTTAGCATAATGGCAAATGCAAATTTTTCATTTGCATTCACGAACTCCAAAATACAAATAATAAAGGCGTGAGTAAATTATAATTACAAATTTGCCCAAATGCTGTTCGCTGAGAATCGCGTATTTAAAATTTTCTTAACCCAAGTAGAGAATATCATAAAGGAATATAAGGCTTCTGGGATATTTAGCATTATATTCAATTATAACTTACAAATTAGAATTGGAACTTCATAGCCGTAATTCCTTTTAACATAATTGTTAACGATATAGACCTAAAGGCACTATATCTACAATTATGTGTAAATAGCCTGAAAAACGGCTATACAGGAATTACTGTATATTTGTATTATAATTTATATTATGTTAAATAGAATATTTTAATACTCCCTCACTTCAATAAATGTCGATATAATTAGAGAATTAAACTTTATAATTAGAGAAATAAACTTTTTGATTAATTTATTCATTAATCATTGGTGTTTTTGTAACTTTAAGTAGCGTTTAAAAAAAATAAAATGAAAAAATCATTTAACGACATCATAAATCAAAATGTTCCGGTTTTAATCGATTTTTATGCAGATTGGTGCGGGCCTTGTAAAAGTATGGCGCCTGTTTTAAAACAATTAAAAGCCGAACTAAAAGATTCAATAAGTATCATAAAAATCAATGTGGATACCAATCAGGCATTGGCAGCGGAATATCAAGTACGTGGCGTTCCTACTTTTATGGTTTTTAAACAAGGAAAACAAATTTGGAGACAATCTGGCATGCAATCTGTTTCTCAATTAAAACAGGCAATTTCTTCAAAATAAATTTACTGCTCCTCTTCACTTTTAATATTTAAAGCGATCAATTCACCATTTTCAAATATGGGATTTATTTCGATCGGATTGCAACAAATCTCGCAATCTTCAATATAGGTTTGATTTGCAACTGAAGTATCCATTAACATAGAAATTTCTTCCCAACAATACGGACATTGAAAAAAATGTTCTTCCACAATAATTATTTTTAAAATTATCTAAAAAGGATCAGCAAAGCGCCCATAGCGGTTACCACCATAATAAATTTGCGATAGAATTCATTGTTTAACAATTTAACCAACGTTACGCCACTTATAAAACCGAGCAAAATTCCCGGAATCAGGAATAAATTCAGCAAAAGACTATCCGAAGTCACTGTTTTCCATACAAAAATATGAAAAGGCAATTTAAACACATTAATAATCAAAAATAACCAGGCTGCAGTGCCAATAAATTGATTTTTCGGCAATCTTACAGCCAAAAAATAGATATCTGCAAAAGAACCTGCCAAATTTCCAATCATAGATGTTATTCCTGACAAGAGTCCCATAATGCTGGCGAAAAACCAATGTTTGGGTATTGCCATATTCTTTTTTTGATCCATCCAAACCATCATTATCACGGTTAAAATAATGAAAATAGCCATGATTTGTTTAAACAGTTTTTCGGAAATATCGTTTCCAAACCACACGCCTATCAATACGCCCAAAACCATTGTAGGCAATATTTTCAACAAAAACTTCCATTGCGTATGTCGGTTATAATAAAAAACAGCCAAAATATCCGCAACAACCATGAGCGGAATTAAAATTCCTGTGGAAGCCTTTCCGCCAAAAATAATAGCCATTAAAGTTATAATTAAAACGCCAAGCCCTTTTATTCCGGCCTTTCCCATCCCAAGAATAAAGGAAGCCAAAAATGCCAAAAACCAGTTTAGCCACGATAAATGAAATTGCGCTGCGCTGTCAACGATTTCCTGCACTTCTTTAAATTTTATGGCTGTAAGGTAGTTATAAGTTAAAAAGTTTGAAAGATAAAATAGCTATTTTAAATGTGTAATTATTTAATTGGCAAATTCTTTAATCTTAAAAATCAGAACCAATTATAAAGAAAAAAAAACCCGAAACAATGTGTTTCGGGTCTTCATTAAATACTATGGGGTTATTAGTTTTCGCCAGCTTCTTTTTTGGCATCTTCTTTCATTTTCTCATTTGGAACGATTGCGATATTTACCCTACGGTTTTTAGCGCGACCTTCAACAGTGCTGTTGTTAGCAATTGGTTCATCTTCACCAAACCAAGTGGTTGTAAATCGTGATGAACTTAATCCTTTATTTTGAACAAAATAATTGGTTACCGCATAAGCTCTTTTTTCAGAAAGCGTCATGTTGTAATCAGCTGGTCCACTGCTGTCTGTATGTCCAACCACCAACACATTAGTATCAGGATATTCTTTTAAAATATTTGCCAATTTGGTAAGCATTACTTCAGAAGTAGCCGTGATATTATATAGATTAGTTGCAAATTGAACACCACTATTTTCATCAAATGTCACTAAAATACCATCGTCAATACGTTCAACTTTAGCTCCAGGAATTTCTTCCTCAATTTTCTGGGCTTGTTTGTCCATTTTATTTCCAATAAGCACACCTGCAGTTCCGCCAACAACACCACCAATTACGGCACCTATTTCTCCTTTTCCGCCTTTACCGGCGTTGTTGCCAATTATTGCACCTAATATTGCGCCTCCGGCAGTTCCTATTACGGCACCTTTTTGTGCGTTATTTGCGTTTTTGGTAGCTTCACAACTACTTAAACCAGCCACTAAAATTAGTGTTAAAGCGGCCAATGCTGTTTTTTTAAAGAATGTTCTCATTATTCGTTTATTTTGTTAAAGTTCATATAAATTATAAATGGTTTTCCTTCTACTGAAACGGTTTGTTCCCATCTCATAGTAGTTTCTGTCAATTGTGCCAATTGAAGTCTGAAACCTGTATCATCTGCAGAATTTTGTTTTGCATCTGTAGGTTTCAATAAGAAATCATAAAGGCCTGTGTCTTTATCAGTTTGCTGAATTGTAAAATTGAAATTACGGTCGCCAGTTGGCACACAATGTGCATCTGTAATGGTATAAACTCCTGTATTGTTGTTTGGAATAAAACGCCATTTGCTTCCGATGAAACAATCTCTAGAAGCATCATTCAACAAGGTTACGTCAAAAGTTCCGGGTTCGCTGTAAGTAATTTGGTCCAATGACCAATAGCCTTTAATTACTTTTTTGGACTGGATTACTGTTTTTGGAGTTCCACAAGAAATAACTATGGAAGCTAAAAGTACAAATACTATTATTTTTTTCATTTTATTATTGTTTTAAATGTTGAAATTAACTACTGCAAATTTGCGAAATCATTGGAGTTATAAAGTTACATATTTTTTTAAATTAGTTGTAAGATTCACACATCTGTAATGCTAAAAATGTGTTAAAACTATTAAAATTATGGACTATTAAACAGTATTTTCTGCAAAATTATTGAGACAAAAAATCAATCTCATTTAATTATTTGGGCGTTACCGCAAGGGTCGCGCCTTTCGTTTCAATCTTTTTTGCTTCGCCGAAAAGGCGAAGCAAAAAAGGATTTTCGCTGCAGTCCCTAACGCAGTTTGCAATCCTTACAAAAACCAATCTTACCGCAGCTTTTGTAAATGCTTATAATTTATTGCAAAGCCATTTTTAAGTTGATGACTGGGAATAAACTTTATGCGCAAACCACCGCTATTGCCTTATATTTGCCAAATGAACATTGAAATCCTTTTTGAAGATCAACATATTATCATCGTTAACAAGCCCAACAACGTGCTGATCCACAATTCTTATTATGCGCGCAACATTAAAGATAAAACACTGTTAGATTTGCTTTTCGCACAATTTGGATGCCATTTTTATCCGGTTCACAGATTGGACAGAAAAACATCGGGCGTATTAATGTTGTCAAAACACAAAGAGCATGTTGCTGTTTTTCAGGAGTTGTTTAATGCCAACCAAATTCAAAAAACCTATTATGGAATTGTGCGCGGATTTGTGGATATAGCTTTGGTGATTGACTCACCCGTTAAAAATCCCGACACAAAAGTTTATAAAGATGCCGAAACTTTTTGCGAACCCATTCATACAAAATTGCTTGAAATTCCTGTAATTCCCTATGAAAATTCTCGATACAGCCTGATAAAATTAACGCCTGCTACCGGAAGAATGCACCAGCTTCGAATTCATTTAAATAAAATAAATCACCCAATAGTTGGTGATTATAAATATGGTGATAGGTTTCACAACAGAATGTTTGAACAAGAATTTGACTGTGAAAAATTATTCCTGCACGCCTATTCCCTTCATTTTACTCAACCCTTAACCAAGGATAAAATTGAATTAAATGCTTCTTTCCCAAACGACTGGATAAAAATTTTCAACTTATTTGACTGGAATTTTAATTAAGAAATAAACCGTTTTCAATTTTCAATTCTTACACTACCTCTTTTATGTTTTTCATAAAATTTAACGCAATCTAATTAAGTATTGTCCCATATCCCAATAATAATACCGGTATAAACTGCAAAAAATAGGATAAAAAATATTTTATCAAATTTGTATAGTAAATTCTTATTTCGTGTTACATCATCATTTTTCCCTTACTAAATAAACTACACAAAACATCAAAGAACTGAAAAATTGAAAACGGAATAATGTAAAAAAGAACCGTTTTCACTTTTTAATTCCTACAGTTTAGCTGTTTCAAAATTTTTTGTAAACACATTAAATCAGTATTCATTTCACCCCAAATAAAATAACGCTTTTTTAAAATGTGTTTCATAAATTAATAACGCCTCACAATTTTTAATTGTCACGTCCACAATGTATTGCAAAGTGATTTGTTATAAATTCATTGTAAAAAATTTCAAAGAACCAAAACTTGAAAACGGTTAATGAAGCAGTTGAACTTTTGTTGATTTATTCTGGAAGCAATTTTCTTTCCTTTTCATTTTTCATGATTAACAACACCAGTTCAAATACTTGTTCTTTTATATATTTAAAGTTTTCAATATAATTTTTAACCTCCACTTTTAGGAGTTTGTGATTGTCTCTAAATTTGGTTTCATTTTTCAATTGAATATTTTCCAAAAGCAAGGCCAAATTAATTTTATGTTCCTTAATGGATGCTATTAATTTATGGCCCAATTTAGCCTCATGTTCAATACCGTTCAAAAACATTTTGGCCTTATCAAAATTATGGGTTTCACACAAGCCTATAATATGCTCTGACAGCAATTCCTTAAGAAAATTTTGTTCAATTTTGATAAACTCAATTTCAGAAATCCATTGTTGCGCTTTGGTATGCAAACGCCCGATACTGTTTTCCAAATTTGATTTTTCTACTTTTTGGGTCAATTGATTTTTTTCCATGTTTATTTAATATTTTAGGTTAAATAATCCGGGAAATTTCAATTTCCCGGAATTGCAGAATAAAATTAACTGATATCAATCATTTTTTTCTTTTCAATGCTTTTTGCAGCTTCCATTTTTTCTAAGTGAATTAACAAAATTCCGTTATCGTAGTTGGCTTTAATTTTCTTTTTAAGATCTACAGTTTTAGGTAAAGTAAAAGTTCTTGTAAATGAATTGTGGTAAAACTCCCTGCGGGAATAGTTTCCCTCTTTTTCTTCTTTTTCTTGTTTACTTTCGGCTGAAATTGTTAAAACATCATCAGCAATGGAAACTTCAAAATCTTTTTTTGTAAAACCAGGCGCAGCGACTTCAATTTGGAAATCATCTTTGTGCTCCTTAACATTAATTGATGGCATCCAATTTTCTCTTTGAAATAAATCTTCAGTCATCATGTTCTCAGTAATGTCTGAGAATTCAGGAAACATTCTGTCCAATATTGGAATACGGCGGTTAAATTGTACTAATGGCATAATCAAATATTTTTATTGGTTTATAATGCGCTAAATTATGTTGAAGGTATTGTTAATACAATGATGCTCATCAATTTTAATAATGATTGTTATCATTTTTTTGTAAAATTTACTATGATAAAATAAAATTATTTTTTAGGCGAAGTAAATTGAACCAATAAAAAATTACCGTAACGTCATCTTATTAGCTTTTAAACTAAAATTTAATATAACTATAAGAAAAGTAAGGAATTAATCAGTTTCTTTATGATGACGAAAATCAGATTTTGGATTTAATAATCAGTAATTTATCAATTCAATAATGCTGTCGTGCAAACGATTTTTTGGTAAAAATTGTGCTTCCAAGCTTTTGGCAAATGGAATTGGCGTTTCTAAACTACCCAAACGTTTTACCGGAGCATCCAAATAATTGAAGCAATTTTCGGTGATTAATGCCGATAAATCTGAAGCAATTCCGCCAAACAAGGTGTCTTCATGCAAAATTAAAGCCTTGCCGGTTTTTTTAACCGATTTATAAATGGCTTCAGTATCTAAAGGTTGAAGCGTCCTTAAATCAATGATATCGGCTGAAATTGGGTGCTCCTTAACTTCGTTTAACGCCCAATGCACACCGGCGCCGTAAGTGATAATGCTCAGGTCTTTTCCTTCGTGAAGCAAGGTTGCTTTTCCAAACGGAATTGTATAATAATCAGTTGGTACATCTTGATAAACAGATCGATACAATGCTTTATGCTCAAAAAACAATACCGGATTTTCGTCTTCAATTGCTGTTGCCAGCAAACCTTTGGCATCATAAGGAAACGCAGGATATACCAATTTAAGTCCGGGAGTTTTTGTAAACCAGGCTTCGTTGGTCTGGCTGTGAAATGGCCCTGCTCCTACGCCGGCGCCACACGGCATACGCAACACAACATCCGCAGGTTGGTTCCAGCGATAAAATGATTTTGCCAATAAATTTATAACCGGATTAAACCCTGAGGTCACAAAATCGGAAAATTGTAATTCCACGACCGATTTATAACCGTTGATGGAAAGCCCGTAAGCCGATTCAATAATGGTAGATTCACAAATGGGCGTATTTCGAACTCTGGAAGCGCCGAATTGTTCTAAAAATCCTTCCGTAATTTTAAAAGCGCCACCATATTCCGCAATGTCCTGTCCCATCACCACCAACTTATCAAAGCGTTCCATACTTTGTCTTAAACCTTGAGATACAGCATCAATAAATCGTATATTTGAAGTATTTGTTGACGGTTTTATTTCGCTGTAATTTTGATGTTTATATACATCAGCCAATTCGTTTTCAATAGTTGAAGAAATTTCTTCCTCGGCATAAGCGACTTTTAAATGTTCGTTAATTTCATCAATAATTTCTTGCTTAATCAAGGCATCCATTTCATTGGAAAGTATGTTTTCAGCGGTCAGAAATGCCTGATAATTTTTAATGGGATCCTTTGCTGCCCATTCAGCGATTAATTCCTGCGGAATATATTTCATCCCGCTCGCCTCCTCGTGGCCACGCATCCTGAACGTTTTAAATTCAAGAAGCACCGGACGAGGATTTTCACGAACACTTTTTGCAATTTCGCGAACTTTGGAATGAACTTCCAAAATATTATTTCCATCAATAATATGGCTTTCCATTCCGTAACCAATTCCTTTATCTGCAATATTTTCACATTTAAATTGCTGACTTACAGGTGTTGAAAGTCCGTACCCATTATTTTCAATACAAAAAAGCACGGGTAAATTCCATACAGAAGCCACGTTTAAAGCCTCATGAAAATCGCCTTCACTGGTGCCGCCTTCGCCGGAAAAAACTGCGGTTACCTTT
>JACUUQ010000291.1 GCA_014859175.1 Lutibacter sp.
ATCCATCACTATATAATGGGGATAGACCTTATCTTTTTCTAAAATATCAACATCTATTTCAATATTCATCACTGGTTGTAAAATAGAATTTAAGCCCCACAAATGCCTTAATTCAGCCGTTAAACCACCCGGCAAAACCCTCACATCTTCGCAAACTTGCGACATTATTTCCTTGGTTTTTTTGCTGATAGACCGCATATCATTGAGTTGTCTTTCAATAAAACTGCTTTTTACATCGGCATCATCTATTTTAATTTTAGACGTAAAGCGCTTCGCTTTTGAATAAGGCAATATACGATATGCCCTTTCCTCAACAGCCTCCCAAGTTTCTGCACCGCCCCAAAGTTTTGGGTCACCATTTTTTAAATAAAATTGATAAGGTGTTAAATTCCCTTTTAAGCCGTTAAATTTTGCATCGCAAAGGGTTTTATTGGCAAAACCATCATCTAAAGAAACACTTTTAGGAATAATATGTTCAATTTGTATTTTATTGTCACTTCCTAAAACATCACTTATATTTATTGATTTATTGGTGTATGGGCAAACGGTGACAACTCCTTTTTCTTGCATTTCTTTATAAAGCAATACCTTTTGAACATTATTTCTGTCGTGTTTTAGGCCATAATCTGTAAGTAACTTGCGTGCTTCATCATTTTTGGCAGTATTGTCATAAATTCTTCTGGTTTGTTCTTGCCGACCTTTTTTGCTGTTTTTCACATCACGGCCTAATTCAACTTGAATTCTGTCAAATTTTCCATATTCATTTATCAATTGATTTACCAATCTTCGGGTTTCATTTAATCCTTGTTGAACAATTGGATTTCTTAGATTTTCAACGGCATCTAATTTTTCTTGGAGTTTTTTTTCTTCAATTTCTTGGCTGTGATGGTATAATTTGATGAAGTTTTTATCGTCCTTTACAAATCCAAGATTATTGTTTGGGTCTGCCAAATACTTTTTAATTTTTTCTATTGCTTCCCCTTCTTTATTGGTTTTGTCCCAATTGATTTTTAAAATATCCTTTTCAATTTGATCGTGAGAGTCAGTAAAATAATCCCAATGCTGTCCAAATGCATTTCTTACGCCACCTAAAATGGTGGCATCACTCATTTGCAAACCTCTTTTTAGATAAGGCAATATATTTTTTATGGCTTTTAATGAAACATTTGAATAACCTTCTTTTATGTTAATTTTTTCAACTTTATCAAAATCCTTTTCTTCTAACCCAAAATCATTTTTTAGTTTTTTAATTAAGATGTCATTGTCTTCAAAAAAATGAAAGCAATGCCAAATTTCTTCTTTGTTATTTTCATAAATTTCAGTTGGAAACATAGGACTCAAATGCTTTGCTGTATAATTGCCTGGCACCTTTTGATCATTGCCATAATTCCATTTTTCATATTGCATTTTTAGTTTTTTCGGTATTTCAGAAAAATTAAAATTACTGTCTTTAGAATTCATCAATTCAAGCACTTGCAGTCTTTGGTTTTCATCCAATTTTTGTTTCCGGCCGTATTCAATATTGTTTATATATTGATAGGCTCTAAATTCCTCGTAAATTGGGTGAGATAAATGGCAAGGCGTTTTTCCTTTTTGCAAGTATTTGCCTTCTTTATTCTTATAATCTGGTTCAAAACGGCATTTGGACAAGAGACCTTTTTGTGAGCGAAGTGGTCTTTGCCAAAAAAGCACACTGTCTTGACTTTTATGTTTTAAATTACCATCTTCATCATGATGTATTTCACCACCTAAAAAAACTTTTAATGGAATATTGGCAGATTTTGTAATTTTAAAAAGTTTTTTATCACTTACACCTTCATTTAATTCCTCAATTTTTACATTTTCAACACCATACTTGTTTTGAATTTTGGCGATTTTCTTTTTATTTCTGTTAGAGGAAAGATTTCCTTCTAAAAATTCTATTTTTTTCTTTATGGCATTTTTATCATTCAACTCCAAAACTTCGGCTTGCCGGGTCCAAATTTGATCAAATTCTTCAACATACATATCCCTAAGGGTATATCTTGCCCTAACACGCAACTCATTACCGTTTTCATCAGTAATTAATTTAAAGGGTTCTCCTTCTTTCGGATAAATACTGCTTAAAAAACTGCCCAAAGTTTTTCCGTCAATTTGTTTTTGCGTTTCAGTAATTCCAATCATTCCCACTTTGCCTTTAAAAATTGCGCCATCATCTTTTCCTTTTCTGTTGCTCAAAAAACCCCTTCGTTGAATTAAGTGGTATAAAACACGTCCCATTTCAAAATTTGACAAATTTTCATTTAGTGCTTTATTCCGCAAATAATATGGATTTTGCTTGTGCCAGTCAATATAAGCTTTAGAACTTGGCGCTTTTCTTCCTGCTTTTCCTTTTGATTTTTCCCATTTTGCCCAAACATCTAATTCTGTATGATTAAGCGGACACATTTTTAAATCAATTAATGTTCTTAACAATTTTATTTTTCTGAGGCGCTTTCG
>JACUUQ010000061.1 GCA_014859175.1 Lutibacter sp.
TTAATTAATTAAAAGATGTATCATTGCATTTTATAAAAAAAGGAATGATTTTATCTAAACAATTAATATACTGGTATTTACAAAATAAAAGAAATCTGCCTTGGCGTGATACCAATAATCCATATAACGTTTGGCTGTCGGAAATAATTTTGCAGCAAACTCGCGTTGATCAGGGAACGTCGTATTATTTTCAGTTTATAAAACATTTTCCCACTGTTTTTGATCTGGCAGAAGCAAATGAAGAAGAAGTGCTAAAACTTTGGCAGGGTTTGGGGTATTATTCAAGAGCCAGAAACTTGCATTTTTCGGCAAAATATATTGTTGAGGAACTAAACGGAAATTTTCCCGCAACCTATAAAGAACTTCTAAAGCTGAAAGGTGTTGGCGATTATACCGCTTCTGCCATTGCTTCCATCTGTTTTAATGAGCCAACAGCGGTGGTTGACGGGAATGTGTACCGTGTTTTATCGCGTTATTTTGGTATAGATACTGCCATAAATTCTTCCGCAGGAATTAAAATATTTAAACAATTGGCACAACAATTAATTGATGCTAAAAATCCGGGAACGCACAACCAGGCTTTGATGGAATTTGGCGCACTGATGTGCAAACCGCGCAATCCGGATTGTAATATTTGTCCTTTAAAAAACAGTTGTTTTGCCTTGTCCAAAAATTGCGTTAATGACCTTCCTGTAAAAGAAAAGAAAGCCAAAATTAAAACAAGGCATTTTAATTATTTGGTGATTCATTCAAGTGACCATAAAACGATAGTTGTGAAAAGGGAAACTGGAATATGGCAAAATCTTTATGAGTTTCCGTTAATAGAATCGGATAATGTTATTGATATAGAAGCGATTACGGAACATTCCATATTTAAGGAACTCTTTGAGGGTTTATCGGTAACGGTTAAACTTTTTGACAAAGAAGTACTTGTGCACAAATTAACGCACCAACACATTCACACAAAATTTTGGGTGGTAACCACCACAGCATCAGGCCATATTTCAATTCCTTGGAAAGCGATAAAAAAATATCCGGTGCCGGCATTGATTGATAATTTTTTGAATCGGTATAAATCCGACTAAATTTTTTAGTACTTTTGTTAATAATTGATACTTAAAAAAATGGCTGGGACAATAAATAAAGTTATATTGATAGGACATTTAGGTGATGAAGTAAAAATGCACTATTTTGAAGGCGGAAACGCTATTGGGCGGTTTCCAATTGCAACAAATGAAACCTATACGAACAAACAAACCGGAGAAAAAGTGACCACCACAGAATGGCATAATATTGTAGTCAGAAATAAATTGGCCGAAATTTGCGAAAAATATTTGTCGAAAGGCGATAAGGTTTATGTGGAAGGCCGCATAAAAACAAGACAATGGGAAGGTGATGACCATACAAAAAGATACACCACTGAAATTCATGTGGTTGATATGACTTTTTTAACCACCAAAAAAGAATTGAATGCGCCATCTCCGAAAATGGATGCAAAACCATCGGAGCCTTCACAAGGTGTAATCAAAAACGAACAAGAACAGGATGATTTGCCATTCTAAAGTTTAATTAAATTTATGTAAGTTGGATCCTGAACCCACGATTTTTTCTATTCTTTTATCAGCCGAGGTTTTTTCAAAAGCGCTGAGTATTGTTATACTTTTTTTATTGCTCATACTTTCCGCGTTAATTTCTGGCGCTGAAGTCGCCTTTTTTTCGCTTTCCCAAACTGATTTGAGCCGAGCGGCAGAGTCAAAATCAAGCAAAGAAAAAGCAGTGGTTGCATTGCTCGAGGGACCAAAAAGATTGTTGGCCACCATATTAGTTTCAAACAATTTCATCAACATTCTAATTGTATTGATTTTTGCCTATATAGGCGATTTTTTGTTTGCCGAAATTGCTTCAAGTTTATTGAAATTTTTAATTGAAGTTGTCTTAATTACCTTTTTAATTTTGCTTTTTGGGGAAGTTTTGCCAAAATTGTACGCCTCAAGAAATTCTCTGAAGTTTGCGGCAATTATGGTTTACCCACTTAAAATTTTGATGTCGATGCTTTCATTTATTAGTTTTCCGTTGTTGGGTTTAACCAATATTATTGAAAACAATTTAGGGAAACAGAAATCGAGTTTGTCGGTTGAAAAATTATCACAGGCGCTCGGACTTACATCCAACGAAACCACCACCAAGGATGACCAAAAAATATTGCAGGGAATCGTGAGTTTCGGAAGCACGGAAACAGGACAAATTATGACGCCGCGTATTGATATTTTTGCAATTTCAAAGGATGAAACCTATGAAAATGTGGTGGCAAAAATTGTGAATGAAGGATTTTCAAGAAATCCGGTTTATGATGAAAATATTGATGAAATAATAGGCGTTTTATATGCCAAGGATTTATTGCCTTATATTGATGTCAAAAATTTTGAATGGCAAAAACTCATTAGAGAACCTTATTTTGTTCCAGAAAATAAAAAACTGGACGATTTGCTGAAAGAATTTCAAGAAAAGAAAAATCATTTGGCCATTGTTGTTGATGAATATGGCGGAACTTGCGGTATTGTTACTTTGGAAGATGTGATTGAAGAAATTGTTGGCGATATCAGTGATGAATATGACCAGGATGATGCGCCTTATTCTATGATTGATGAAAACAATTTTTTATTTGACGGGAAAATTAATTTAAAAGACTTTTATAAAATTTTAGAAATAGAAGACTCTTATTTATTTGAGGAAAACAAAGGAGAGTCGGAAACCTTGGCTGGATTTATTTTAGAAATTCACGGTAGATTCCCAAGAAAACAAGAAATAATTTCTTTTTTTGAATATTCATTTAAAGTTGAACTTATGGACAAAAAAAGAATAAAACAGGTAAAGGTGACCATTGACCCAATGTTTGTAAAGGAATAAATGAGAAATTTTTTAGCAATAATTTTTTTGGCAATTGTATTGGTTTCCTGCGGAAAAGAAACGTTGCCAAAACCTGCACCTTATTTAAAACTCCAATATCCGGAAGCAACTTATAAAAAAATTGAATCTGGCGTTCCTTTCACTTTTGAAATGTCAAATCAGGCCAAAATCAACTTCAAAAATAATTATTGGGCAAGTATTGAATATCTGCAATTAAAAGCCACAGTTCACATAACTTATCGGCCTGTAAATAATAATTTAGGCCAAATTTTGAAGGAAGTTGAAAAACTGACTTTTGAACATACTATAAAAGCCGACGCCATTAACGCAGTTCCTTATGA
The DNA here is from genome assembly GCA_014859175.1 of Lutibacter sp. Taxonomy (GTDB): domain Bacteria; phylum Bacteroidota; class Bacteroidia; order Flavobacteriales; family Flavobacteriaceae; genus Lutibacter. Next base: position 3,249 of record JACUUQ010000061.1, read on the forward strand.
AAACCTGCAAAAAAGAGTTTTTGCGAAACTGTATAATATTGAGGGAAGCGTTGCCACAAATATTCAATTTAGAGCAACCGACAGTGTAAAACATGTGCTTTCCGGCGCTTTATATTTTTATGCGAAACCTAACTACGATTCTATTGTGCCGGCCATAAAATATATTGAAAAAGACATCATTCATTTAATTGAAACATTGGAATGGAAAAATTGACAGCCAACAAATTTAAATACACAAAAACCATCAGAATTTGGTTAATCATTGGTTTGCTTATGTTAATTGGGCAAGTTGTGATTGGCGGCATCACCCGCTTAACGGGATCTGGGCTTTCCATCACAAAGTGGGACATTATCACAGGCGTTATTCCGCCTTTAAATGATGCCGATTGGGTAAATGAATTTGAGCTTTATAAAGAAACGCCACAGTTCCATAAAATTAATTCAACATTTACAATTCAGGAGTTTAAATTTATTTATTTCTGGGAATATTTTCATCGCCTTTGGGTGCGCTCGCTCGGATTTGTTTTTTTAATTCCTTTTATCATTTTTGTCCTTAAAAAGCAACTCGATTTTTACCTGATAAAGCGCTTGGGCATTGTTATTTTGTTAACCATATTAACAGCCTCTGCGGGCTGGATTATGGTTCAGAGCGGCTTGGTGAACAGGCCTTGGGTAAACGCCTACAAGCTTACCGTCCATTTTACCTTGGCAGTATTGGTGATATGGGCAATGGTTAAAACTGTTTCAGATGTGTATTTATTTGGAAGCAAATCCCAAATTCCCTCAAAAAACATCGTTTCTTACGTAATAGGTCTTGCCTTTGTGCAAATGATTGTTGCCGGTATTATGGCCGGAATGCGCGCCGGATTGTATTATCCTACCTGGCCAGATATGAATGGGGAATTTGTTCCCGGTGTTTTGTCGAATTCGTCAAATTGGGATTGGCACAATATGATTAATTACGACTCTTATTTATTTGCGCCGGCATTGATTCAGTTTACACACAGAATGTTGGCTTATATATTGGCGGCTGCAACTATGTATATGTTTTTTAAATTGAGAAACGAGGTGGAAAAAGCTTCTAAAAAATGGCTAAACAGTGCTTTGGTTTTAGTTTGGGCACAAATTGTATTGGGAATTTTGACGGTAGTGAATGTTCAGGGTAAAATTCCGCTGTTTTTTGGCGTTAGTCACCAATTGACTGGCTTGTTGTATTTTATGGGTTTGTTATTTTTATACGACTCTTTAAGAAAATATAAGGCATAAAAAAAGCTTCAGTAGTCTGAAGCTTTAATTTTTTTGAATTAAAAGAAAAATCTTCTAATTACTCTTGTACCTCAACTTCAACAGCAGTTGAGTCAGCAGAAATTTCTACGTCAACCTCAACAGCTGGAGCTTCTTCAACAGTTACTTCAACAGCAGGTACTTCTTCTTTAGGTGTTTCTTTACAAGAAACAGCAAAAACGCTTACAAAAAGTGCAATTGCTATAAAAAATTTAAATTGTTTCATTTTTTGATATGATTTTTATTGTTAGTGCAAATTAACAACAAATTTATTAATAATAAAAAAAAATATTATTTATTTTCTTCAATCACATTAATTTCTTCAATTTCAGTGATTTTAGTGGCTTTATATAAAGCGCCTCCGCCAATTCCTGATATCTTTTTGGCAATATCTTCCTGACTTATTTTATTCTCATCATAAGTGAATTTGCCAATTTTGTCTTCAAAACTTACTTTTGAGTAGGTAACGCCTTCAGTTTTAGATAATTTCGACTCAATTGTTTTGGCGCAGCCTATTTCACATGTCATTCCTTCAATTTCAATGGCGATACTTTTATAGTTTACCGCAACTTCTTGTTTTTCGATCCCGGATTTCTCTGATGAAACCTCTTTTTTGGCATCATTGCAGGAAAATAAAACAAAAGCCATTGATAAAATATATATCGTTTTTTTCATAACTGGTTTATTTTAATATGGTTTTGCAAAGTTAAAACTAATAAATTTAAATCGGAATAATTATGCCATTTTTGTATTTTATTTATTGAATGGAAAACAGGAAATTACGTTGGATTTACTTGATCATTCTTTCATTAATTTGGGGAAGTTCCTTTATTTTGATGAAAAAAGCGTTGATTGGTTTAACGCCAATCCAGGTTGGGGCACTGAGAATTTTAATCACCGCAGTTTTTTTACTGCTAATTGGGTTTAATCGGTTGATTAAAATTGAAAGAAAGCATTGGAAGTATTTAATGCTAAATGCATTACTGGGTTCTTTATTACCTGTATTTTTATTTGCTTTTGCCCTTCAAAATATTGATAGCTCCATTGCTTCAATTTTAAATGCCTTAACACCATTAAACACCTTGCTTTTTGGCGCGATGGCATTTGGTTTTACATTTAAAAAAAGACAGCTGACAGGCGTTTTAATTGGTTTTGTTGGAACAGCAATGCTGATTTTGGAAGGCGCACAAATTCATCGGGAGCAGGAATACTTGTATATGGGTTTTGTGATTATCGCTTCCGTTGGCTATGCTTTTAATGTGAATCTCATCAAAAAATATTTGGCCGATTTAGATGCATTAAGCATCACCGTGGGGATTTTTGCAATTTTAATTGTTCCCGCCTTATTGGTGTTGTGGTTATCGGGCTTTTTTCAAACTATTGAAATAAATGCCTTTACAACATCATCCTTGGTTTATGTTTCAATATTGGCGGTTGTTGGGACTGGAATCGCAACCATTATGTTCAACCGTTTAATCCAATTGTCAACGCCGGTTTTTTCATCTTCCGTCACTTATTTAATTCCTGTTGTTGCCATCACTTGGGGAATTTTGGATGGCGAGAAAATTTCATTTTTGCAGTTCTTCTCGGGGTTTGTGATTTTGGCAGGCGTATATCTGGCCAATAAGGCCAAATAAAAAACGGCTCAATTTCTCGAGCCGTTTTTAAAATCAATTAAAAATTTTATTTATTGGAAATCAGTTTCAGAAACGCCTTCATTTACTTTGGCATCCACTAATTTAAATTCAACTGTTTGCGGACCTAAACTTCCTGTTTTTGTTCCTGGAAATTTTATACCGTTAAACTCTTGGTAATTGCTGAAAGATGCTTCCTGATTTTGGGTTTGTCCTTGCATCGTAATCACTTGCAATTCCTTCACTTTTAATCCGCTGGCAACATCAAAATAAACAAAAGATGAAACAATTTCACCTTTGGTTGAAATTACATACGCCTCTTTGCCGTCAACAATTTCAATACCGGTTAATTTAGAATTTTCGTTGTTTAACAAGCCCATTTCCAAAAATGTTCCGATAGTATAAGACATTTCACCGGCCATTGGTGCTGGCAAAGGTTGTTTATTCATAAACACGCCATCTTCAGTCATTACAATTTTAGCAACAACATTTCCGCCCATACTGGTTTCATTGGCATATTTTTCTGAGGTTCTCTTTTCAGTAGTTGATATTACGCTTCCCATTGCATTTGCCTCATAAGTAGCCGAAGTGCTTTTTAGGGCTTTCACTTTATCAACACCGCCTATGGCATTAAAAAAATTGTCCAAAACTGTTAATTTGGTTACGCCATTTGGAATTGGTTTTGTCATTTCCGGTTTTGAAGCGGCATTTGATTCCTTATCAAAATAATTGATAGGATAAGGCAATTTTTCAAGATTTGGCAAAGCATCCAGCGCTTTTCCAACAATAACGATTCTTGCATTGTCTTCGCTAAAATATTTTTGGGCAACGCGCTGAACATCATCAACAGTTACCGCATTTATTTTTTGCAGGTATGTTTCGTAGAAATCTTGCGGTAATTTTTTAGTGACAATGTTTAAGGCATATCTGGCTACCGTGGCCGGATTTTCAAGTGCCATCACAAAACTTCCGATATACGCTGCTTTTGCAATTTTTAATTCTTCATCAGTAACTTTGGTGTCTCTAAAAGTTTTGATTTCTTTCAAAAATTCAACTACAGCACTGTCTGTAACCATATTTCTTACGGAAGCAGCCGATTTAAATGTAGCCGCAGTTCTATCGTCGTTTCCAATTCTTGAATAGGCGCCATAAGTATAACCTTTGTCTTCACGCAAATTCAAAAATAAACGACCTTCAGCGCCACCACCGAAAATTTTATTGGCCAATAAAGCAGGAAAATAATCGGGATTGCCCATTTTTAAATCTACCGTATTAATAACCGCAATATCCGATTGTACCGCATTTGGCATATCAATAAAGTTAATTTCCGTTTTGGCGACATCGGTCACTTTTGGAATTTCATAGACAGGAATTGTTCCTTTTTTCCAGTTGTTGAAATGTTTGGTTACTTGGGCTTTCGCGTCTTTAAAATTTATATCGCCCACAATTACCAAGTAGGCATTGTTTGGTTTGAAATAAGTCGCATAAAAATTTTGAACATCGGCCAATGTTACATTTTTAGCAGTAGTTTCAGTTTCAAATTCTCCATAAGGATGGTTTTTACCGTAAACCAAAGCATTTTGTGCCTTTGCGGCAATAGCTGCCACACTGTTTTCGCCCGATTTAATGCCTTCAATAAGTTTTGCTTGTTCCTTTTCAAATTCTTCTTGTGTAAATAGCGGATTTTGAATTGCATCAGCCGTTAATTCCAAAATTCTTGGAAAAAATTTAGACAGGGTATTGAAACTGGCACTTTGGCTGCCAATATTTAGGTTTGCGCCCAAAAAATCAATTTCTTCATTAAAGGCGTCTTTTGACATTGTTTTGGTTCCATTTCCCATCATTCCGCCTGCAATACTTGTCAATCCGGCTTTTTCGCCTTCAAGAATAGGGTCGTTGTCCAAAATTAAGGTGGCGGAAACTTTTGGTAATTTATGATTTTCAACCACCATCACTTTTAAACCGTTTTTAAGTTCAAAAGTTTGTGGCTTTCCTAAATTTATGGTAGGTGCAGGTCCTGCTTTTGGTTGTTGTGATCTGTCTATTTGCGCGTTTACTCCTAAAGAAATAAGAAATAATGCAATTAATGTGGTTATTTTTGTTCTCATATTATTTTTAATCTTTTTATTATTCAATTTCTTTTTTTAGATAATCCATTTCAACGCGGCTGTTTTTGTTCAAATACTCATTTGCCACACGTTTTATGTCTTCTCTGGTTATGGAGCGATAAATGTTAATTTCATCGTTAATTAAATTGGTGTTGCCTTTTAACGTGTAGTTTGCAGCTAAAGTGTTGGCAATATTTTGCACTCCGGAGTTTGAATTCACAAAATTGTTTTCAAACTTATTTTGTAATTTCTGAAACTCTTTTTCTGATATTAATTCAGTTTGAAGTTTGGTGATTTCTGCGTCCATTTCAACGCCTAAATCATCTAAGGTAGTTGCACCCATTGGCAAAGCGCCCATAATATAAACACCATAATCTTCTTGTGAATCGTTAAATGCCAAAACCTGCAACGCTTTTTTCTCTTCAACCAATTTTTTGTACAAACGGGCACTTTTTCCGCTTGTTAAAATAGAAGAAACCATATCCAAGGTATAAGAATCTTTATCTTTGTTTGATGGCGTTCTGTAAATAAATAATTTAATAGGAATTTGAATGTTTGAATCGTATTCGGTAACTTTAATGCTTTCTGTGATTGGGGCTTCTTTTATGTTTACCCTTTCAACTTTCTCTCCTTTTGGAATATCGCCAAAATAATTTTCAATCATTTTTTTGGCGGCATCAGTTTCAAAATCACCCGCAACTACCAAAACAGCGTTGTTAGGCGCATAGAATTTTTTATGAAAATCTAAGAATTCCTGTAATTTGGCAGCATCTAAATCTTCCATGCTCCCGATAACGGAATTTTTATAGGGATGATTTTTAAAGATATGCTGATTGATTCCTGTGCGATACATGATTTTTCCATAAGGCGCATTGTCAACTCTGGCGCGTTTTTCTTCTTTTACCACTTCATTTTGCGTATCAACGCCCACTTGGTTGATAACAGGATGCAACATTCGTTCAGATTCTAACCACAATCCCAATTCCAAATTGTTTGATGGAAATGTTTCATAATAAAAAGTGCGGTCTTGTGTGGTATTTGCATTATTTGTGCCGCCATTGGCTGATACAATTTTAAAAAACTCACCTTTTGGGATATTTTTTGTTCCTTCAAACAACAAATGTTCAAAAAAGTGTGCGAATCCTGTTCGTCCTTCCACTTCATCTTTGGCGCCAACGTGGTACATTACCGACGTGCTGATGATGGGTGCAGAATTGTCTTTATGTAAAATAACGTGCAGGCCGTTACTTAAATCGTACTCTTCAAATTCAACTTTTTGGGCGAATAGGCTAACGCTTAAAAAAAGCGCCAAGGAGCTTAAATAGATAATTTTTCTCATAGGTGTTAAATATTTAATTTAATTAATGTTGCGTATAGGACGCATTTGTTATTTGGTTGTTACAATTTAAAAGCGGAAATAGTGAATTTATTTTGTGGTTATTTCATAGCAAATTGAGTTTCAAAGTTATCATTTTTTTTTAGAAAAGTGAAGAATGCTTCAAAAATTAACCAAATCTTAATAAAGATGGCTTAATTCTTATAAATACAGCAATTATCAGCTAAATATTTTGGGCGTTCCCCGCCGAAAAGGCGGGGTCGGGCTTTACGCTAAATCTTTTTTAATGCGCCGAAAAAGGCGCATTAAAAAAGGATATCGCTTTAATCCCTAACGCATAAGCTGTTTATTTTAGAACTTAGCCATAAAGTTTATAACTTTTGGGCACAAGCCGTGTCGAATGTTATTATAAATTCATAATTGAGTCTAGTCCGATAACTATAATATTCAATTTTCAACAAATTTTACCCCTACCCTAAAGGGAGAAGTTGCTGAAAATCATCTCCCCTACAATAATTAAAAATGCTGATTTTTAGCAGAAGCAGCTTTATGGAGCGGACTCAATTGTTAATTTGAAATTATACTTTTACTTCAGTTTGCGTATTCTACGACAAAGAAAAAGTAAAAAATTAATTCAATCGAAATTTGCATTTAACCGCAACGAATACGCAAAGAAAAAAAGCAAAGTTCGCAAAGTAAATTTTGGATGTGCCTGCCAGGCAAGGTTTACGATTTACGATTAATGAATTTTGCCCTATCTTCAAATTTTTATGCTGAAATCGTAAATCAAAAATCGTAAATCGTAATTCAATTTTCTTATTCTATGATAAAAACCGAATAAAATAGCATACAATTAAAATAAGCCTTTAACCGCAAAGCCCGCAAAGAAAATACGCAAAGGACCTTTGTTTTAGTTAACATTTTATTATGCCATTTTTAAGAATCGTAAATCAAAAATCGTAAATCGTAATTCAATGCGTTAGGGATAGCAGCGGAAAGCCCACAGGAACGCTTTTGGGCGTGACGAGGACTTGTAGCGAAAAGCCCGACCCGCCTTTTCGGCGGGAACGCCCAAAATAGGATCGGGTCGGATTCCCCCAATTTTAAAATTTATCCCCCAATTTTTAGCATATTTTAAAAAGCTTAAAATGGGCAATTTATTTGAAGTAAATTTGTTTTGCAGAAATAAGAAAAAAGAGCTATATTTGCACCCGCCTAAGTAGAAAAGGCAACCAATTTAATTAATAAAGCGAATAAAAACAAAGCTTATGTACGCAATTGTAGAGATAGCAGGGCAGCAGTTTAAAGTAGCAAAAGACCAAAAAGTTTATGTACACCGTTTACAAGCGGAAGAAGGAGCAAGTATTTCCTTTGATAAAGTTCTTCTTGTAGGCAATAACGGTACTGTAACAGTTGGCGCCCCAGCTATAGATGGAGCCGAAGTAACGGCCAAAATTTTAGGTCACCTTCAAGGTGATAAAGTAATCGTTTTCAAAAAGAAACGTAGAAAAGGATTCAGAAAAAAGAATGGCCATCGCCAGGCTTTAACTGAAATTCAAATTGAAGTTATCTTAGCCAATGGTGCTAAGAAAAAAGAGGTTGCCAAAAAAGAAGCGCCTAAAGCTAAAAAGACTACTTCTAAAATAGAAGAAGTTGAAGTAAGTGATAATTTGGTTACTAGAGCAGAAAACAGAGCAGAAGAAAGTGGTGTAGAAATTAATGTTGAAAAATTATTACACAGCATTGGTACTGCAACAAAAGCTGAAGCTGATGATTTAAAAGAAATCAACGGAATTGGACCTGCTTTTGAAGAAAAGTTAAATGAAGTTGGTGTTTATACTTATGAGCAAATTAGTAAGTTAAAAGTTGATGACAGAAAAGAACTTTCTGCAATTGACGGGATTACTCGCGACAAAATAGAATCTGAAGAGTGGGTAAAACAAGCAAAAGCTTTGTTAAAAAATAAAAAATAATTAATCGATAAATAATTTAAGCCATGGCACATAAAAAAGGAGTCGGTAGTTCAAAAAACGGTAGGGAATCGGAATCGAAACGACTAGGCGTAAAAATATTTGGTGGACAAGCTGCAATTGCTGGTAACATTATTGTTCGTCAAAGAGGAACTCAACACCATCCCGGTGAAAACGTATATATGGGAAAAGACCATACTTTACACGCTGGTGTGGACGGTTTGGTGAAATTCTCAAAAAGAAAAGACAATAAATCATTTGTTTCTATCGAAACAATAGAAGCGTAACATTTAGGTTTAATATGTTTTAAAAGCCCAAACTTTAAAGTTTGGGCTTTTTTTATGCGCTATTTACTACATTTGTGCTTATGTACTTTTTATACGACTTACTAATTTTGTTTGCCGGATTTGTCTTAAAAATAACGGCGCTTTTCAATAAAAAAATCAAACTTTTTATTGATGGAAGAAAACTAACATTTTTTAAGCTGCAACAAGCAATTTCAAAAGAGGATGAAGTCATTTGGATGCACTGCGCTTCTTTGGGCGAATTTGAGCAGGGAAGGCCAATTATAGAAAAGCTAAAACTGAAATTCCCGACTAAAAAAGTGGTGCTCACTTTTTTCTCGCCATCAGGCTATGAAGTGAGGAAAAATTATGAATTTGCAGACGTGGTTTGCTACTTGCCTTTAGACTCCGCTCAAAGCGCGAAAAGATTTCTTGATATTGTTCACCCGCAACTGGCCATTTTTGTGAAATATGAATTTTGGCCTAATTTATTGAAAGAACTTAAAATCAGAAATATTGAAACCTTGCTGATTTCAGGAATATTCAGGGAAAATCAGTTGTTTTTTAAATTTTACGGTGGATGGATGCGTAAATCGTTATCATCTTTTTCGCATTTTTTTGTTCAGGACGAAAACTCCAAACAATTGCTTAACAGCATCAATTTAAACAATGTTACTGTTAGCGGCGATACACGTTTCGACCGTGTTTTTGAAATTACGCAACAAAACAACAAACTGCCTTTTATAGAAGAATTTATAGCCGATAAATACACGCTTGTTGCCGGAAGCACCTGGAAAGAAGATGAAATGATGCTGGTGGATTATATCGACAACAAGGCTTCGGAAAACGAAAAATTTATTATTGCCCCGCACAATATCAACCCAAAAGATATTGCCGAGCTGAAAAACAGCATTTCAAAAAAAGTGATTTTGTTTTCAGAAAAACCCTTCAACGCGGCTCAGGATGGTAAAAATCTTTCCGACTATCAGGTTTTTATCATTGACACGGTTGGAATTCTGACCAAGATTTACAGCTACGCCAATATTGCGTATGTTGGTGGCGGATTTACAAAAACCGGTGTTCACAATGTTTTGGAGCCGGCAACTTTTGGCATTCCAATACTTATAGGTCCAAATTATCATAAATTTAATGAAGCCGTCGATTTGGTTAAAAATAAGGCTTGCTTTGTGGTGGATAATTCTAAAGAATTATCTTTACATTTAGACAAATTTTTTCAGTCAAATGAATTGCGGTTGAAAACTGGGGAAAAAGCAAAAAAATACGTGGTTGATAAAACGGGGGCAACCGCAAAAATTTTAGAATATATAGCAAAATGAGAGAAAAATTAGAAAAATATTTTTCGTATGTTTTTGAAAAGGAATTGATTGATGAAATTGTTCAGGTAGGTGTTTATAAAAAATTGCGCGAAAATGAAATATTGGTCGATTTAGGCGATAAAATGAAAGGCATTCCTTTATTATTGGAAGGCGCCATTAAAATTGTGCGGGAAGACAAAAACGGTGAGGAGATTTTATTGTATTTTTTAGAGCGCGGCGATACTTGCGCCAGTTCTTTTGCAAGTGCCATCACAAATGGCAAATGCGGAATTAGAGCCACCGCAGAAAAGGAATCTGAAATTATTTTTCTGCCGAAAGAAAAACTGGATGAGTGGATGGTAAAATATAAATCTTGGAGAACTTTTGTAATCGACAGCTACAATATTCGTCTGAATGAAATGATGGAAACCATCGACAGCCTTGCTTTTATGAATATGAGTGAGCGGCTGTATAAATATTTGACGGACAAAGCCCAGATTATGAGAGAAACTTCACTAAATACAACGCATCAAGATATCGCATACGATATGCATACTTCCCGTGTTGTAATTTCACGATTGCTGAAGCAACTAGAAAATGAAGGAAAAATAAAATTGCACAGAAATAAGATTGAAATTCTGGAATTTTAAAATATGTGATTTAAATCACAAAAAAAAGCTATTTTATAATATATTTTTGAGAAATTACTAACTAAAAACAAAAACAATGGATTTTCTGTTACAACCTTGGGAATGGTACGTTGCCGGACCAGTAATTTCGGTTATTATGTTTTTGCTGTATTATTTTGGGGAACATTTTGGCGTTTCATCAAATTTAGAGACATTTTGTTCAATTGGCGGCGCAGGAAAATATATCGATTATTTTAAGATCGACTGGAAAGAGAATTTGTGGAACCTTATTTTTATTGCCGGCGCTATAGCCGGCGGTTTTATTGCTTCTAATTATCTAACAGCAACCGATGCCGTTGCCATAAGTCCACAAACAGTCCAAGATTTGGCCGATATTGGCATTATGAATGCAGGCCAAACTTATTTGCCCGACGAAATTTTTAGTATTGAAACAATGCTTTCTTTAAAAGGTTTCTTTATTTTAATCATCGCTGGTTTTTTGGTTGGTTTTGGCGCACGTTGGGCAGGGGGTTGCACGTCCGGACATGCGATTGTTGGTTTGAGCAATTTAGAGCTTCCTTCATTAATCGCCGTAATTGGCTTTTTTATAGGAGGTTTGGTAATGACTTGGTTAATTTTACCTCTAATATTTTAGGCGATGAAACGAGCCATAACAAATTTTGATACACACAGCAATGATTCATGGCGAACAGCATCTGTACCAATAAAAAATAAAATATAAACAGATGAAGTACATAAAATTTTTTTTAGTGGGGATTCTTTTCGGAATTGTGATGAGCAAGTCTGAAGTAATTTCATGGTACAGAATATACGAAATGTTTAAATTCCAGTCGTTTCATATGTATGGAATCATTGGATCTGCTGTAATGTTAGGGATGATAAGCATGTTTTTATTCAAGAAAAAGATGGTTAAAACTTTTGAAGGAGAAGAAATTCATGTAACGCCAAAAAAAGAAGGGTTGTACCGCAATCTTTTGGGCGGAATTTTGTTCGGATTGGGCTGGGCATTGGCCGGCGCTTGTCCGGGACCAATGTTTGTGCTCATAGGAAAAGGCGTTGTTTCCATTTTGGTGGTTATTTTTGGCGCTATACTGGGTGCGTTTTTTTACGGAGTATTTAAAGATAAGTTACCTCATTAATTAGGATGAAACGAGCCATAACAAATTTTGATGCAAAGTAGAATGATTAATGGCGACTG
>JACUUQ010000062.1 GCA_014859175.1 Lutibacter sp.
GGACAGGTCGCGACCTGTCCCTACTTTAAAACTTTGTAACTTATTAATTTATTAAGTATTACCTTTGCAAAAAATAGAAGAATGACCTTTTCCGATTTAAATATTAACCGATTTTTACTGAACGCTTTAGACGACTTAGGCTTTACCGTTCCTACTCCTATTCAGGAAAGGGCCTTTTCAGTGATTATGAGCAGTAAAGATGTTGTTGGTATTGCCCAAACAGGAACAGGTAAAACTTTTGCTTATTTGCTGCCAATATTGAGACAACACACGTTTTCAGTCCAAAAACATCCAAGGGTTTTAATTATTGTTCCAACCCGGGAATTGGTGGTTCAGGTGGTTAAAGACATAAAAAGTTTAACGCCGTATATGAACGTTCGGTTTGCCGGAATTTACGGCGGCACCAATATAAATACCGATAAACAGTTGGTTCACGCAGGATTGGACATCTTGGTTGCCACGCCGGGGAGATTGCTGGATTTGGCTTTGGACGGCATTTTAAAACTGAAATTTATTCAAAAATTTGTGATTGATGAAGTTGATGAAATGATGAACCTTGGTTTTAGGCCTCAAATTATTACATTGATGGATTTATTGCCCAATAAACGCCAGAGCATTTTATTTTCTGCAACGTTAACCAAAGAAGTTGATAATTTGCTGGATACTTTTTTCAAATCTCCCGTTAAAATTGAAGTTTCAACCAGTGGAAGTCCGTTAGATACCATTCAGCAAAAAGCCTATCCGGTTCCAAATTTTTACACGAAAGTCAATTTTCTAAAAAATATTTTGCAAGACAAGAATACTTTTAGCAAAGTATTGGTGTTTGTGAAAAACAAAAAACAAGCCACCATTTTATTTGATGAAATGGATTTGGCGTTACCAAAACAAGTGGCCGTTATCCATTCCAATAAAACGCAAAATTATCGTTTGCGTTCTGTGGATAAATTTGAAAAAGGCAGCACTTCCATTTTAATTGCAACTGATATTATTGCCCGCGGACTGGATTTGACCAATGTGAGCCACGTTATAAATTTTGACATCCCGAAAGAACCTGAAAATTATATTCACCGAATCGGAAGAACCGGCCGTGCCGAACAACTGGGAACTTCAATTTCTTTATTTACCGAAGCGGAAGCCGATTATTTGGGCGAAATTGAACTGTTGATGAACCGGGAAATTGATGTTTTTGACCTTCCTGAAGCGATTGAAATTTCAACCCAGTTGATTGATGAGGAAATTCCAAGATCAGAACTCGAAGAATCTTCCAGTGAAAAGAAAAAAGAAACGGTTGTTTCCGGATTGGCATTTCACGAGAAAAAAGAGAAAAACAGAAAAGTAAATTTAGGCGGTTCGTACCGACGAGAAATTGTAAAAAAATACAAAAAACCGCTCACGCGCGGACAAAAAAAGAAATAATTTCAGCAAATTATAAGTACAAAAAAACGCCTTAAGGAAATTTCTTTAAGGCGTTTTTAATTTTATAAAAATGAAAAAGGACTATTTATAAACCTCTTTTACAAATTCTTCATAATTCACGTCTTTTGTTTTGAACGTCATTTTTTCTTTGTAGAAATTCAATAATTTTTGACTTACCAATTGTTCCTGCAAACGTTTTGCTTCATCTTGATTTGTTAAAACACGTTGAACAATATCATCCAATTCATTTTCTTCCGGATTTAATTGTCCGTATTGTGCCATTTGAACTCTCACAAAACCTTTTGTAAAATCTTTTAATTCATCAAAAGTTACGTGAAGATTGTTGTCTTTTAAAATTTTGCCCTCAATTAACTGGTAACGCAACCCTTTTTCAGATTTTTCATATTCTTCAGAAGCATCTTCTGGCGTCATTGGTTTTTCACCAGCAACAACCATCCATTTTTTAAGGAATTCTGCAGGCAAATCGAATTTGGTATTTTCCACCAAATACGCTGTTACCGCGTTCAATAATTGTTGATCGGCTTGTGTTTGAAATTGCTTTTCGGCATCTTCTTTTATCTTGGCTTTTAACTCTTCTTCAGATTTCACCACATCAGCGCCAAATAATTTATCGAACAATTCTTGGTTAATTTCAGCAAGCTCGTTCACATTAATTTCTTCGATGGTAAAAGCTACAGGAATTTCAATTCCGTGAATTTCATCGTGACTCAAACCCAAAGCGCCCATTAATTTATGGTCGTCATCAAACAAACCTTTGGTATTTAATTCAACAACATCGCCCACTTTTTTTCCAAGTAATTTTTGTTGATTTGCTTTTCCTTTGATGGATTCTAAAGAAATGGTCGATTTTTTATTGATTTCTTTTTCTTCGCTTACAAAAGTTCCTGCAATATTAACACCTTCTTCAACAACATCTTTAGGAACCAATTTTCCAAAACGTTTTCTAATGTTTTCAACTTCTTTTTTCAACAATTCTTTATCTGCAACAATATTGTATTGTGTAACTTTATTTTTTGCATCAAGATTTACCTCAAATTCAGGAGCCAGACCCAATTCAAATTCAAAAACATAATCATCTTTATCCCAAGAAAATTCTTCTTCCATTTTTGGCAATGGATTTCCAAGAATATCTAATTTCTCTTCAATTAAAAAATTGTTTAAAGCTTCTTGCAACAGCTTGTTAACCTCATCAATCATAATAGATTTACCGTACTGTTTTTTAACCATTCCCATAGGCACTTGTCCTTTTCTAAATCCGGGAACATCCGCTTTTTTACGGTAATCCATTAAAATTTTAGCTACTTTTTCTTGGTAATCTGCGGCTGAAATTTCAACCTTTACCACTGCATTTAACGCATCGATATTTTCTTTTGTAATATTCATTTTATGCTGTTTTTATCTTAAATCATTCAAAATTGGGTGCAAAAGTACTATTTTTTACGCATCTAGCAAATATTTAACCCGTTCAAATTCAACTATTTTATTGCTATTTGTCTAAAAATGAATATAAAATAGATTCAAAAACAGAGAGTATCAAACTAAATAATAGCGCAATCCAGAAACCGGTTACGTGAAAACCATCAATAAGATTGTCGGCCAACAGGATAATTAACGCGTTGATAACCAACAAAAACAAACCCAATGTTACGATGGTAACCGGCAGTGTTAAAATGATAAGCAGTGGTTTTATGGTAACTCTCAACAATGCCAAAACAACTGCAACAATCACTGCATTGGTGAAATTTACAACAGAAACTCCCGGTAAAAAATGGGCAATAACCAATACGGCGACTGCGGTTAAGACTATTTTTAAAATTAAGTTCATGGATTTATGTTTTAAAGTGAAGTATAAAATTAACTAAAATTAAGCCAACAAACTAATTAGGCTAAAAAGTTGATGACCTCATCATAAAACTGTTCGGGATTCTCGGCGTGAAGCCAATGGCCGGCATTTTTAATGGTCACGATTTTTGAATTCGGAAAATGCGCTTCAATTAGCGGAATGTCATTTTTCGTAATATAGTTTGATTTTTCGCCCTTCAAATAAAGTGTTTCGCCATCAAAATGGGTAAAAGAAGGCAACGCCTCGCCCACTTCGCTGTTGTGTTCCGTCAAACTTTGCAAATTGAAACGATAAGCCAATTCCCCTTTTGATTTCCAATAAACATTTTTGAGCAAAAATTGCAATATACCTTCTTCTTTAATGTAAATTCGTAAAACATCTTCCACTTTTTTTCGGGTATTATGAAGCGAAAAATTAACCACATTTAATGCGGCCAAAATATCTTCGTGGTGTGGCGTGTAAAACCTCGGACTTATATCCGCAACCATTAATTTGTCAACCAATTCGGGATACGTAACCGCAAATTGCATGGCCACTTTTCCACCCATGGAATGCCCAAGCAATATTAAATATGCCAAATGATGGTGCTGAACATAATTGTACAAATCTTCCACCAATAATTCGTAGTCAAATTCATCGGAATGAAAACTTCGACCGTGATTTCGTTGGTCAATTAAATGCACTTCAAAATTTTCGGAGAACTTCGCACCCAGCGACTTCCAGTTGTCGCTCATGCCAAAATAACCATGTAAAATGAGCAAAGGCTGTCCACTTCCTAAAATTGTTGAGTGCAGTAATTTCATTTTGGTTTTCAGTTGTTGGTTGTTGGTTAATTTGAAAAAGTTAAACGATTTAACAACTAAACAGTTTAACTTTTTAGAACGGACAGGTCGCGACCTGTCCCTACTTTAACTTGTGTTTATACATATTCACCACATTTTCCAAGCCCAAATACAAAGATTCTGTGATTAAGGCGTGGCCTATGGAAACTTCCAATAAATTCGGGATGTTTTGGGCGAAAAATTGAATATTTTGCAAGCTTAAATCGTGGCCGGCATTAATTCCCAAGCCTATTTCATTTGCCAAAACAGCGCTTTCAACATAAGGTTTTATGCCATTTTTATTTCCCAAACCATATTGTTTGGCAAATTCTTCGGTGTACAATTCAATTCGGTCCGTTCCTGTTTTTGCGGCGGCTTCAATCAATCTTAAATCTGCATCAATAAATATGGAAGTTCTAATGCCTTTCAAATGAAATTCATCCACCATTTCCTTTAAAAAAGCTTGGTGTTTTATGGTGTCCCAACCTGCGTTTGAGGTAATGACATCAATGGCATCGGGCACCAACGTAACTTGTGTTGGGCGAATTTCCAACACCATATCAATAAATTGCTGAATGGGATTTCCTTCAATATTAAACTCGGTGGTCACAATTTTTTTTAAATCGAAAGCGTCCTGATAACGGATATGGCGCTCATCGGGTCGCGGGTGAATGGTAATTCCTTCTGCACCAAAATCTTGAATATCGGAAGCCACTTTCACCACATTTGGATAATCTCCACCGCGAGAATTCCGTAACGTGGCAATTTTATTTACATTTACACTTAATTTTGTCATTCTTAAAAAACCTTTAAAATTTAAATGAGTGTGCAAATTTACGAAGACAGAAACTGTTTTTGGTTTTATTTTTGATTAATTTTGTGGCATAACGGCAAACAACATGGAAACAACCCCTTATATTTTAAAAGAATTTAAAGCATTTTCAACGCACACAAAAATTGCCGACGTAAAATTGCTTTTTAATGAAAGCACCTATTCCCATTTTCCAATTGTTGAAGAAGGTCAAGTTTTAGGAGTAATCTCCGAAATTGACATCCGAACTATTTTTGAAGATGAAAAGGAACTTGGAAATTTTCAATATTTATATCAGTTTTTTTTCACGGAAGAAGACAGCAATTTATTGGAAATTTTAAAGATTTTCGCCGCGAATGAAACAAATTTAATTCCGGTAATCAATGATCAAAAACAATATTTAGGTTATTGTGATTTAATCGATATTTTACACGTGTACAACAACACGCCTTTTTTAAAAAATGAAGGCACCGTTTTAGGCATCGAAAAAAATATATCGGAATATTCATTTAGCGAAATTTGTCAGATTATAGAATCCAATGACGGAAAAATGTTGGGTATCTTTATTTCGGAAACCGACGCCACAACCGTTAAAATTACGATTAAGTTTTACTCGCTTGAGGTTAATAAAATTATTCAGTCGTTTAGAAGGTATAACTACAAAGTGCTTTCAAAACATAAAGAAGATTTTTATTTGGAAGATTTGAAAGAACGATCTATTTACCTGCAAAAATACCTAAACATTTAAGGATGAAAATTGCTATATACGGACAATATTACAAACCTGAAGATAAAATATACCTTGAAGAATTATTGAATGTTTTAAAAATTCATAAAATCCAGTACGTAATAGAACACCTTTATTTTGAGGGATTAAAAAAAGATATCGCGATTGCAAATGCGGAAACATTTTCTTCGCATACTGAATTAGACGCTTCATTTGATTTTATGTTTACCCTTGGCGGCGACGGCACAATTTTACGCGCAGTAACCTATATTCGGGATTCCAACATTCCAATAGTTGGCATTAATACCGGGCGATTGGGATTTTTGGCAACGGTAAAAAAAGAAGAAATAAGCAGCGCGGTTGAACACCTGTTGCAAAAAAAATACCTTATCCACAAAAGATCCTTATTAAGCGTAATAACTATGCCAAAAATTAAGGGATTGTCTTCCCTTAATTTTGCGTTAAACGAAGTTTCCGTAAGCCGTAAAAACACAGCTTCCATGATTACTGTTGAAACTTATTTGGATCAGGAATATTTAACTTCTTATTGGGCAGACGGTTTAATTGTTGCAACGCCAACAGGCTCAACCGGATATTCTTTAAGCTGCGGAGGGCCAATTCTTATTCCCCACGCAAAAAGTTTTGTGATAACCCCAATTGCGCCCCATAACTTAAACGCGCGGCCTTTGGTAATTCCGGATGAAACAAAAATTAAATTGACGGTAAGCGGAAGAGAAGATAAATTTTTCTTGTCGCTGGATTCAAGAAGCACGACCATTGACAGCACAACGGAAATTTTTATAGAGAAATCGGCGTTCACTTTAAATATTGCCGAAATAAATCAGCAAACTTTCATAAAAACGCTTCGAGATAAATTGCTTTGGGGCCAAGACATCAGAAATTAATCGACCACTTAAACACATAGCAAATAGGGAATTTTATCTGCAATAATTTCATTTAAAATCAGTTAATCAAAAAAGACGTTGCTAAACCCAAAAAAGCAACTATAATTTTTTATATTTGCTGGCTATTTTATTTATGAAAAAATTTGTTTTGTTCACCGCAATCGTCTTTATCACAATGACTTCCAAAGCTCAAATTAATGAAGTTGGTTTGTTTGTTGGAGGAAGCAATTATATAGGAGACATTGGTCCGGAATATTATATAAATCCAAATAATTTAATGGGCGGCGTTATTTATAAATGGAATATGAACCCAAGAATTGCTTTAAGGGGAACTTTTACCTATGCCAAAATATCATCAAATGATGCCGACGCCTCAAACAGGGCTCGATTTGACAGAGGAATGCGATTTACAAATAGCGTAAAAGAATTGGCGGTTGGCGTTGAATTTAATTATTTTGAATACAATTTAGACAATTACCGAAAAACGCAAACACCATATTTGCTTGTTGAATTTGCTGCTTTTAATTACAATGTGGTAAAGTCTGAATCACCTCCCGGAAGTTTGCAATACAATTACGAATCAAAAACAGCTTTTGCCATTCCTTTTGGAATAGGCTACAAAACAAAGTTGGTGAACGATTTTGCCATCGCCTTAGAAATAAGGGCCCGCTATACTTTTGTTGATGATATAGATTACAACAACCAAAAAATAAATTCACTAAAATTTGGAAATCCAGACAGTAACGATTGGTATATTTTAACCGGTATATCACTTGTGTACTCATTTGGCCGTCCGCCTTGCTACGCAAACCCAAATTAATGGAAGATTTTAAATCCCAAATAAACGCAGCCAATCTCCCAAACCATATTGCAATCATTATGGACGGGAACGGCCGTTGGGCCGAAATGAAAGGAAAACCGAGAGTTTTCGGACATAAAAATGGCGTAACATCAGTAAAAGAAGTTATTGAAGGCTGCCGAGAAATTGGCATCAACTATTTAACGCTCTACGCTTTTTCAACCGAAAACTGGAACAGGCCAAAACTGGAAGTTAGAACTTTAATGGCCTTGTTGGTGTCTTCTTTAAGAAAAGAATTAAAAACGCTGGTAAAAAACAACATCAAATTAAACACCATCGGCAACATTGAAAACCTGCCCGAAAAAGCACAGGTTGAACTTGCTGAAGTTGTTGAAAAAACGAAAAATAACAACTCATTAACATTAACGCTTGCATTAAGTTACGGATCAAGGGAAGAAATTGTTAATGTTATCAGAAATATATCAAAAAAAGTTGTTAATAATCAAATCAGCCTTGAAGAAATTAACGAAAATATTATTAATAATCATTTATATACGTTTTCTTTGCCGGATGTTGATTTATTGATTCGAACCAGTGGCGAAAAAAGAATCAGCAATTTTTTATTGTGGCAAATTGCTTACGCCGAATTGTATTTCACCAATACGCTTTGGCCCGATTTTAGGAAAGAAAATTTGTTTAATGCCATAGTAAATTATCAACAAAGAGAAAGACGATTTGGTAAAACCAGCCAACAAATTGAAAAAATCAATGACTAAATTCAACATAGCGCTATTACTTTTTACAATTATTTTATCAACTAATGCCGCAACAGCGCAAGAACTGCAAAAAAATAATTCGGAAAATATCCAAATAAAAAATGACACCTTAATTAAGGATATCTTTGTTAATGACACCATAATTTCCGTAAAAACAAACCAAATTTTTGTTAAGGAAACCAATTACGAACTAGGCGGAATTACGGTTAATGGACTTCAAAAATTTGAAGAAGAAACCGTAAAAGTATTTACCGGTTTGGTTGTTGGACAAGAAATTAGGCTTCCTGGCGACAAATTGACAAGCGCCATTAAAAAACTCTATGAAACCAAACAATTCAGCAATGTGGAAGTGTATGTTTCCAAAATCGACGGAAATGTCGCCTATTTGGAGTTTGACGTTTTAGAGTTGCCGCAATTGAACAATGTAACCATTCAAGGCGTTAAAAAAAGCAAAGCGAAAGATCTTCAAAAAGATGCCGAGCTTAAAAAAGGAGCCATGTTAACCGACAACTTAATGGTAACTTCCAAAAATTACTTCAGAAAAAAATATCAGGAAAAAGGCTATTTAAAAACAAAAGTTACGCTCGACACCAAACCCGACACTTCAAGCGTAAATGCCGTTAATATGCTGGTTTATATCGACAAAGGCGATAAAATAAAAATAAAAAACATCAACTTTGAAGGCAACGATGCTTTTAGTGACAAAAGGCTTAAAAAAGCGATGAAAAAAACAAAACAAAAAATGATTGGCAGGTTTTGGAAAAAATCAAAATATATTGAAGCCGATTTTAACGCAGATCTTGAGAATATTGTAACTGTATATAGTGAAAAAGGATACAGAGATGCAAGAATTATTGACCATTCTATGGCTTTTAATGACAACAACACCATCAGTTTAGACATTAGGGTTGAAGAAGGAAAAAAATACATTTTCGGCGATATCCGTTTTTTAGGAAACAGCAGATATACCGATGAACAACTGCAAAGCATTTTAAGAATAGAAAAAGGTGATACCTATAACGGAAAAGTATTGAAAGAACGCGTTTCAGGAACCGGAAAACCAGATTCTGAAGATATTACCACCATATACCAAGACAACGGATATCTTTTTTCGCGCGTAATGCCAGTAGAAACAAGAATAAATAACGATTCAATAGATGTTGAAATCAGAATTTATGAAGATGCGCCAACAAAAATCAAAAAAATTACCGTTAACGGAAATGACAGAACCAATGACCACGTAATTTACAGAGAAATTAGAACCAAACCAGGTTATTTATACAGCAAAAGCGACATTATAAGAACCATCAGGGAAATCGGACAATTGGGATTTTTTGATGCGGAAGCAATTACGCCAGATTTAAATCCGAATTACCAAGACAAAACAGTTGATATTGATTACACCGTTGCCGAAAAAGGATCAAGCCAAATAGAACTGCAAGGTGGTTACGGTGGCGGCTCCTTTATTGGAACACTGGGATTGTCATTCAATAACTTTTCTGTCAAAAATATTTTTAACGGAAAAGCTTATAAACCACTTCCAATGGGTGACGGACAAACGCTTTCGTTGAGATTGCAAAAAAGCAGGTATTACACCACTTCAAGTTTTTCGTTTACCGAGCCTTGGCTGGGTGGCAAAAAACCACAATCATTGTCGTTTTCAATATACAACTCAAAACAATTCAGGTACGATTATATGACCAACAAAGTTGATAAAGACCAACGATTAAACATTATTGGCGCCACTGTTGGTTTGGGAAAACGCTTAAAATGGCCAGATAATTATTTTACGTTGTCGCAAAGCATCAGCTACCAATTGTATGATTTAAAAGAATACGGGATGAGAATAGGGAACTTAACTTTAAGCAACGGTAATTTAAACAACTTATCTTACAACATAACTTTGGGAAGAAGTTCGGCAGGTTCAAATCCGGTTTTTCCAACGTATGGTTCCGATTTTAGCATTGGCGCAAAAATGACATTCCCTTACTCTTTTGTAGAAACAAAAGATTATTCATCCATAGAACTTGCGGAAAAATACAAATGGTTAGAGTATTACAAAGCAAGTTTCAAAGGAAAATGGTATACTGCATTATCAAAAGATTTGGTTATTATGTCAAATGCCGAGTTTGGTTTCTTAGGAAATTACAATAAAAAATTAGGCGATTCGCCTTTTGAAAGATACTTTGTTGGTGGAGACGGAATGGCTTCTTACCAGTTAGACGGCAGAGAAACCATCGCTTTGAGAGGTTATGAAAACGGTCGATTGTCAACAATAGACGGTGGTACCGTTTACAACAAATTTCAAATGGAATTGAGATATCCTATCACTTTAAAGCCTTCCGCATCTATTTATGTTTTAGGGTTTTTAGAAGCTGGTAATTCTTATGAAGGATTTAAAAACTTTAACCCATTTGTGTTAAAACGCTCGGCCGGATTAGGTTTGAGAGTCTTTATGCCGGCATTCGGATTGTTAGGAATTGACTTTGCGAACGGGTTTGATCCATTGCCTGGAGAAGCCGTAAAATCGGGTTGGCAAACTCACTTCATAATTGGACAACAATTTTAACCAAAATCAGTTATATTTGTATTGATGAATAATTAATTGGCACGATTTTTTCTAAATACATGATAGTTATGACAAAGAGAATCTTTTTATTTGCGTTTTTAATTTTGGGCTTTTCATCCATTGCACAAAAAGCCCAAAAAATAGGTTATGTTGATTTGGAATATATTTTGGAAAATATTACGGAATATATGGAAGCCCAATCAACAATTAACGCCAAAGCCATCGCTTGGCAAAATGACATTGAGAAGCAACAAAAAGAAATTGAAGCTTTAAAAGCCGAGTTGAATAACGAAAAAGCGCTGCTGACGAAAGCGTTGATTGAAGAGAAAGAGGAAGATATTCAAATTAAGGAACTGGATTTAAAAAATCAACAAATTGCACACTTTGGCACGAATGGTGATTTGTTCTTTTTAAGACAACAGTTGGTGAAACCGGTTCAGGATATTGTGTACAATGCGATTCAGGATATCGCAACAAAAAGAAAGTTTGACTTTGTGATGGACAAATCCAGTGCCTTGTTGATGTTATATACAAATAAGGAATTTGACATTAGCGAGTTGGTTTTGAACAGCGTCACAAGATCAAAAAAAGAAATAGCCGTAAAAGAAAAACAAAGTAAGAAAGAAGGCAAAGTTGACATCAATACAGATGAAAATGTTGAAATAAATACCGAAATTAACAACGAGGCATTGCAAGAAAAAATAGATGACCGTGAAGCAAAAAAAGAAGCTTTAAAAAAGAAAATCGAAGACCAAAAAGCAGAAAAACTGAGACAAAGAGAAGAACAAAAAAAAGCTATTGAAGAAAAAAGACAACAAAGAATAAAAGAAATTGAAGCGGCCAAAAAAGCCCAACAAGAAAAAAAAGAAAATAATTAATTTAAACAACAAGCAAGAAATGAAACATTTTAAAACCTTTTTATTAATCGCAATAGTTACTTTAGGATTTAACACCATGCAAGCGCAACAAAAAATTGGCCATATCAGCACCGATTTGTTAATAAGCCTAATGCCCGAAACGAAAGCGCTAAATACTGAAATTGAAAAGTTAAGCAAAACTTATGAAACCGAGTTAAAAGCTGAAGAAACAAAGTTAGAAGCAAAATTAAAAAAATATGATGCTGAAGCTGCTTCTCAAACTGATGAGGTAAACCAACAAAGAAGCGTTGAAGTGCAAAAAGACCAACAAAATTTGTACCAAGCATCTCAAGTTGCAAGAGAAGACATTACCAACAGAAGAAACGAAATTTTAAAACCTATTTTAGAAAAAGCCAAAAAAGCAATTGAAGATGTTGCTAAAGAACAAAGTTTTACTTATGTTTTAGAGGCTTCTACTTTAATTGTGGCAAACGGAACAGATTTAATGCCGGCTGTGAAAACAAAATTAGGCTTAAAATAATAAAAAATAATTAGCTCAAAAAAAATCCCGCAATCGCGGGATTTTTTTTTACTTTTATCTTAATGAAAAGCCCATAATGGGCAATTAAAAAAGGGTAATTTTTAAATAAATTTAATGTTGAAAATTTTAAAAAGTCTTTTTGTATTTTTATGGACAACAAACCTATAGGCCTATTCGATTCAGGTATTGGCGGAACTTCTATATGGAAAGAAGTCGTAAAACTGCTTCCGAATGAAAATACCATTTATTTGGCCGACAGCAAAAATGCGCCTTACGGAGAAAAATCTCCCGAAGAAATTATTGCTTTAAGCGTTAAAAATACGGAGTATTTGATTTCAAAAGGATGCAAATTAATTATTGTCGCCTGCAATACTGCCACCACCAACGCCATTGATTATTTAAGAAAAAATTATGCCATCCCGTTTATTGGCATTGAACCTGCCATTAAACCCGCAGCGTTATTAAGCAAAACAGGCGCCATTGGCATTTTGGCCACAAAAGGAACACTCTCAAGCAAATTGTTTGAAAAAACCACCAAGGAATATACCAAAAATATTACCACGATTGAGCAAGATGGAGAAGGATTGGTTCCTTTAATTGAGGAAGGAAAATTAAATTCTCCTGAAATTAATGAGTTACTTACCACCTATTTAAAACCAATGATAAAATTTAATATCGACCATTTGGTGTTAGGTTGCACGCATTACCCTTACTTAATTCCCCAAATCAAAAAAATAATTGGTGAAAATATCACCATTATTGATTCAGGCGAAGCTGTTGCGAAACAAACCAAAGCCATTTTAGAAAAACACAACCTGCTTTCAGCTTCAACAACCAAAAGTCGTCATCAATTTTATACCAATGCCGAAACAAAAGTTTTAAAAGAAATTTTAAGCGATGTTTCTGTTAAATTCAGTGTTGAAAAATTGGATTTTTGATTAAGACCTATCCCCAGCCTCCCGTTCTAAAAACGGGACAGGCTTTTCCGTCCCGATAGCTAACGGGAGAAAGGGAGTTTGATTTAAGATTTAATTCAAGATTTTAGAAACTTTCGAAACTTTAACTTTTAACTTTTAGAACGGACAGGTCACAACCTGTCCCTATCGATACCAACCGGCGTATTTAACGTAATTATCGGCAATTCTGTTTATTTCGCCTGAAATTAATTCTTCGCTGATGTCCTTTATTTTTTTTGCGGGCATTCCGGCGTAGATGCAACCAGATTTGATGTGTGTTCCTTTAGTGACAACTGCGCCGGCCGCGATAATCGAATTGCTTTCAACAATGCAGTCATCCATAACAATGGCGCCCATTCCTATCAAAACATTGTCGTGAATGGTGCAGCCATGAACCAAAGCGTTGTGGCCAATGGAAACGTTGTTTCCTATATTTGTTGGTGATTTTTTATACGTGGCGTGAATTACTGCGCCGTCCTGAACATTCACCTTATTGCCCATTTTTATGTAATGCACATCGCCCCTAATCACGGCATTGTACCAAATGCTGCATTGGTTTCCCATAATCACTTCGCCAATAATTACAGCGTTTTCAGCGATAAAACAATCTTCACCAAAAATTGGTTTTATTCCGTTTAATTCTTTTATAATCATTTTTGTTTGTTATTTAAAAAATATAGCAAATTAGTTTATCCTATTTTGAAGGTATAAAAATTCGTCACCCTGAGCATTTCAACTCCGCTCAAGACAAGCTCCGTCTAAGGGCGTAAATCTATAATCGTAAACTTAAAAAGCTCCGTTAATGTTAGGACAGCCACCTCTTTTTGGTGGCCTGCAACCAAAATTAAGCCCTAAAGTAATTTGGTGGTATCCGGCATCATCAAACAAAATTTCGCCTGATTGTTTTGTATAGGTATATGAAACCATGAAATTTTTATAGTTAACGCCAACAATAGGCGTTAAATAATTCAGTTCTTCGGTATCTGCATTGTCAAACCCTTTTCTGTACGAAAAAGCCGCCCAAAGCTGCGCATCCGCAACATCTTTATAAACTTTAAAGTTAAAATCAACAAACTTTTCCCCAGTTCTTTCAATCGTCTGCATCATTACTGATGGCTCAAACTGCAAATTTCTTCCTTGGCCATAATAATAGCCCAATGTTACCAAATACCTTCTTAAATTTAGCGATTCAAAGCGATCATTATACAAATTTCTGGCGGTGAGCATAATGTTTTTTGCGGTAAAATATGAGAAAAATCCGCCTTTATGGTAAGCCGCCCCAAAATCGGCATTGAAATAACTCTCGCTTTGCACAATTTGTGAAATAACCGGATCTGGAATCACAAAAGAGCTTTCATCCACGCTATTATTGACAGCCATCAAAGAAAGTCCGAACGACAATTGATTTACTTCTTCCATTCTGCCGAAGTTCAAATGATAAGCATACGTTCCCTGAACGCCTTGTTGGGAATGATAACCATTTTTATCATTAAAAAGAATGATGCCAAGGCCCATACTCTCGCCAACTCTTGTATGCGCACTCAAAGTTTGCAACGATGGCGCGTCTTCAATTCCTGCCCATTGGCTGCGGGCAGTCAGCCTTAATTTTCCGCAATTTCCAACTCCAGCTGCCGCCGGATGAACCAAATACACATTATCCGACAAATAATCGGAATAAATCGGCAATGTTTCCTGAGATTTCACAAGGCTTGGAATGCTAAAAAGCAGCCCTAAAATAAAGATTTTCAGTACTTTCATATAATGAAAAAAATAATGTCAAATATATTATAATTATCACTAATAAAAGTTGTGATAACCATTTTATTGTAATCTGCTTAAAAATTTAGGCTAAGTTCTAAAATAAACAGCTTATGCGTTAGGGATTAAAGCGATATCCTTTT